>CALGLY010000246.1 GCA_937959095.1 uncultured Saprospiraceae bacterium | reverse complement strand
ACATTTATTTATGTCTCGTTCCTTAGTATACTGTAACAAAAGTTTATTTGTATTTTGACTAAGCTTATTTTTTTAGTGTTCGAGGCGCAAAATTGGGAACATAACTGGTTATGAAGCCCGATTTTGTAACGAAGAAAACTGGAAAAAGAAGCAGTCATAAATGCAAAGAAATTTCTGTTACAGTGTATTAGACAAAAAAAACACGACCCATAAAGGGGAGTAGGTAATTTTTTGAAGTTTAGAAGGCGACATAAAGCCGCCCTCTAAATGATTTATAATACAACTTTTGAACATGGATTGGTATAAATCATCAGGAACATCATTTCAATACAATTCCCAAATGTAAAATGCGACTCCCAGTTTGCGCTACAGGATGGACACTTTTACCAATCACAATACCATCTTCAGGAGCGAAATATTCTCGAAGTTTATCGCCAAAAATATTCCGAAGAATAGCAATAGATTCTCCTTTTTTTACGAGTTGCGTCACCTTAGGAAGAATTTGTAGTACCCCGCCTTTGTCCGTATAAATCCAATAAGAATTATCACAGATGATGGGCTGCTGCTCGGGGAGTTCTATTTCTTCGTCTAGCATATCAAGATAGGCGAGGGTGTTGTGCATACCCGTCAAGCCAGAGCGAATGACTCCTTTTTGGAATACATTTGGATCACCTACTTCTAGTGTAATCGCTTTTTTCTCCATGCGCGTAGCTGTACCACGTACCGTTTGGTCAGGCGCAGGGCTATTGAGAATAATTTGAGCATGTTGCAAATGGGCCAACTTTGCCGTAATAGGATCATTCATATTTGCCCGAATATAGTAGGAGTTGATTCGCCCAAAGCTGGCCGTATGTAAGTCGAGCAGATAATCGAAATGGGTTAAAATTCGATGCACAAACCGATAGGCATAGACCTCACTATTATTGCCATTCGCTTTGCCAGGCATAATACGATTGAGGTCAATACCATCATTAAATTTTCGCTGCATCAGCAAGTAGCCAGGTACATTTACCACAGGCACGCCCACTACAGTGCCTTTCAATTTAGTAGGGTCTATTTCACTAAAAAGCCGCTGAATAACAGGCACCCCATTCAGCTCATTGCCATGTACTGCTGCTGTAATTCCAAGGGTAACGCCATCTTCCATGCCGCGCGCTACCATCACTGGTATATGTATTTGTACTCCCAAACCATCAGCTGCCAAGCGTAACCAAAATTTAGAGATTTCGCCTCTAGGACAGCTTTCGATATCGAGTTCTTTTATTTTGGGGGTGTTATCTATTCCAATCATATTTTATTTTAACTCTATCGGCTACCCGTCTAAGGAACGCGAAATACCCTGTCAAGAATGTACATTTATTTATTTCGCGTTCCTAAGGTTGCCCAAAGAGGAGTGAGAAATGATGAGATAGTGAGCGGGGTGAATAAACCTGTGATAATTTCTCACTCCTCTCCCTTTTGTTCACTTTCTAATTAGGCAAGCTTAGGCGAGTAGCCATTCTATCTACAGTGAAAGCTCCAATTGTCGCACCGCATATTGCATCAAGCCATCTGCTGTTGCTGTTAATAGTGGTGTTTTAGATTGCTTTTCAATTTGTTTTAATCCGCCAATACTTAACGTATTCACTTCAGATAAGATACGTTTTCCATCGCTATTTACTAAGGTATCCATACCAAACATAGCGATTCCTTTCGGGCCGAGTACGTTGTGTAATTCCTCCGCCATCCATTGCTCTTCTTCATCGGCTACCGCATGATGCGAAGAACCACCTTGTGCGGCATTACAAAGCCAAGCTCCTTCAGGAGGTAATCGCAACGACGCGCCTAAGACCTTTCCATTTACTACGACCACCCGCTTGTCACCTTGTCCTACATTTTCCATGAATTGCATTCCTAAATAGCCGCCTTTATCGAATTGTTTTTGTAGCTCGTGTTCGTAGGTGAATAGGGCTTGCATTTCACTTTTATGATAGACAAAATCATCCTTTATTTTTACAATACCCTTGCCACCATAATCCTCTAGGGGCTTTAGTACAATAGAAAATTGCTTTTGAAATTCCCATACATCCAGCATCGTTCTACACAATTTAATAGGCGGACAAAGATGGCGTACTTGCAAAAGAAAGGATTTATTACTGGTCTCTGCAATGCCCGAAGGTCGATTAATGATCCGGCGTTCATCGAAGAAGCGCGCTATAAATTGGAAAAATCCAAGCGGAATAGGGCGCGGCAAACGCAACAAAATAAAGTCATAATCGACAAGCGACCGACTTTGAGTATGTTTTATGAATTGCTTTCCACTCTGCTGAAATTTAAGTTTTTTCACAGGAGAAGCTATTTGCAATTCATAGCTTTGCAATGCATAGAAAAAATCATGATTTGCTGGATTACCTCGACTTGCCAAATCTAAAGTTGCTACCAATGGATGCTTTTGCAATTCGTTGGCTAAGGCATAGAGCGAATTTTCTTTGGTATGCGTGAGATGGTCTGTAAGAATGAGCAGTTTGTATGCCATTACTATATTATTGGAAGACCGCCCGAAGGGCGGTCTTTTTATATTAAATCATTATTTCGTTCAGTAGTGCTTTATCATCATCCAAGGATTTGAAAAGCCGCATCCGAAATTTATTTTTTGAATTAAAAAGCTGAATTGCCATTTTATCAATCGCAATCATAGAAAGTACTGTTTGGATATAGGCTTCGATTAAATCATCCAAGCCAATGCCAAGGCGGTTGAAATCGCGCCGATCCATCAGCATCAGACGATTCGTATCCGAGCCCCATGAGCCATCTTCGTTTTTGATAGAAAGATTGGTCCCCAACACATCCCAAGAATCTGCACCATCTACAATATCATCTACCAATGGTTTTTTCGCCCGACGTGCATAGACTGCTAATGGACGAATGCCCGTTGCTGTTGCACTCACCATTACTCGAATATCTGCCACATAAGTATTCCCCTTATCATTGGGTATAGTACCGACATGGTAAAATTTCCCTTTATTACTGATAGAACTCCAATTGTAATTCCCGATGAGACTCTGTACGATGAAGCGTTCATAATGAAATTCTTGCTCCATGAAAGCATCTAATTCTGCTTGATTCACGATGGTATAAACACCTTGTCCTGCATTGCTATAGGGATTTTTCACAACTGCCTGACCACCCATTTTTTGTACCCAAAGCGGAATTTCTGCCTTACTGACATCCCAAATGGTTTCAGGTGTAAGAATCTCCAATCCCATTTCGCGCAATTCAGTATTGTATAAATCATAGGCTTTGGAAGCCATCATTTTATTGCGCCCACCTGCCAAGCAAGCTGCTGTAGAATTGAAGATATGGGTTTTGCTTTGCTGCACAGGTAGCCGATTCCACGGGCGTTGAGTGAGGTATCGAAAAGTAGCTCGAATAGGATGCCATTCGCCTTGGCTGTCGCGTACATAAAGCACACCATCTTTAAAATTTACATCTGGATCCTTATCATGCTGGTCATAGGTTACGCAATGCACACCCGTATCGAACACATCTGCCATAGCATGAGCATAGCCTATTGCCTCCATTGGGTTTTTATCATAAATGACTGCCAAAGCACCTGACACATTGCGTTTTTTGGATTTCACTAGAGGCTTAATCGTACGCTCCATGAGCAAGCGATAGCCGCCTTGTTCTTGATTTTCATCAAGCAGAGGCATTGATTTTTGACCTGACGGACAAGAATTATTCTCGATTACTACCATTTGTCGTTTACCATCCTCATTCGTGACGTGCATGAGGTCAGCTCCTGCCCATATGAAATGGCGCGGTTTGTAGGCGAGAATTTTTTCTAAGTAATCAGCCTTCACTTTCGGATGCAAGTGACAATAGCGTTTGACAATACGCTCTTTTTTTAGATTCAAAAAGAAACTAACGAGCGGATGTATCGTGGCATTTAATGCCTTTGGATACCAATGGTTTTCAGCTTCAAATCCATTCGGTTGGATGAGCTGCGTGCTTTTTTTCATTATTATAATTAGTGAAATAGAGAAGAAGAAATTTCTCCTCCATTAGGGTTTGCCATGTACAAAATCCATTAGGAAAGTTTGCTTATCTATTTTTGATTGATGGTGGATGATTGCATTTTAGCAGCCATACTTTTAGTGGTTGTAGGCACTGCTAATAGTCGTTTTTTATCTATTAATGCTCCTGTTATTATACATCTGCCGTAGCTTTTGTTTTTAACTCGCATCAGGGCTTTTTCCAAATCAGCAATGTGTTTCTGTTGGCGGATAGCCATTGCATTGGTAAAACCCACTTGTTCCGTATAACCACCATCATTCATATAGTGGATACCCGAACTATCCTCGATGCTTTCTTCCATTTCTATGATTTGAAGTTGCAAGCTTTCGAGCTGTCCGTACGCTTTTTCAAGTTTTGTAGTGATAAGTACCTCAAATACTTTCAATTCTTCATTGGAATATTGCTGTGTATGCGTCATTCTAAATTTCGATTTTTTTCAAAAAAATAAAAATAAAATCTTCGTTTTTCCAAACGAATAAAATTTTATCAATTAATAATCAATTAGTTATAACTGTTTAATAAGTTGTAATTTGACTAATTTTAATTCAAAAAACATCATTTAAACGGAATGATGTGGCAATTAGCACTATTTTTTATTCTGATGCAATAGGCTTTCTTAATTTTTATTAAAATATTTTTTCTACAAAAAAATAAGCCACCTCAAAACTGAAGTGGCTTACTGAAACATAGGTTTTAATATGTCTTTATTTTTTACTCCTACATAAATTTCTTTCTCTAAAAATTCAACATAAAAGTATTCAAATTCACAGTGCTATCCACGCCCAACTTCTTACGCAAGCGATAGCGCGCCACCTCCACACCACGTATTGAGATATTCATCAGCGGAGCCATTTCTTTGGTAGATAAATTCATTTTTAGATAGGCGCAGAGTTTCTGATCATTGGCGGTTAGGCTAGGGTAGTGCTCCTTTATTTTTCGTAGAAAATCCACATGCACCTGATCAAAATGATGTGCGAATTGACTCCATACATCATCCAATTGAGCATTATTATCCAAGAGACGATTCACTTTTTTCAATTCCTTAGCGGTGTTCTTATCTGCGGTTATCTTACTGATTGCATCCAGTTTTTCTTTTAATTGATGAATCAATTCCCCACGCTGTACTAAGTGCATAGTGGAGATTGCTAATTCCTGATTTTTAAAAGCAATTTCACTTTGTAACTGTTGATTTTTAAGAGCAACAATCGCCTGTTCGCTTTTCGCTACTTCTTGTTGGTGCGCCGCTTCTTGGCGTTTTTGCTCCGATTGCAGGAGTGTTTTTTCTGCTCGAAATCGCTTTTGAGGAATAAGAATAAGACCTGCCAAAAAAGCAGCTATCAAAAGCGTATAAATGACAAAGGCTTGCATGGAAGCATACCAAGGCGGACGAATGGAAAAGGAAAAGCTAGCCTCGGCACTTTCTACCTCATAAATAGATTTTGCCTTCACCAAAAACCGATAATTACCTGAATTAAGATTCGTGAATTCCTTTTCCGTCTTGCTATTCCAAGTCGACCAATTTTCATCGTAGCCTTCTAATTTGGTGCTATACAATAGGTTTTCTACGGACTCAAAGTCAGGCGCAGCATAGGCGAATAGAAAGGCATTTTGTTGATGCGAAAAAGCGGAATCTACGGCACTTTTTTGTTGGTCATATTGTCCTCCTAGGAGCGTCGTATTATCTTGAAGATTTTGCACCCTTACGATATTTACCGCAAAATTTGTTCGTTTTTTATCCTTGCTTTTTTCAGGATTGAAATGAATAAAACCCTTCTCTGCTC
>CALGLY010000245.1 GCA_937959095.1 uncultured Saprospiraceae bacterium | reverse complement strand
TACAACATGAAAGATTTTTTTCAAAAAATTGAAATACTAGAGAAAGAAAATAAGCTTTCTCTCTTTATTGATGAGATTAAATTACATTATGGTTTTAGAACCAAAATGGATAATCAAAAGAATATTCTATACTTGGAGAATCATTAGTGACGGCTTCTATAGAGACCAATTTTCAGACGAATATGAAGATGACATAAAGGATTTATTTTCGTTATATAAAGAATATTATGGCAAGGAACATTTCTTTCTTTTCTATATAGGCTTCATAATGGATGTCGAACCATGGACTCTAGTAAAGAATTATTCTGAAAATTCTAATTATTATGACAATTTGGGTAAAGATATGATTACTAAAGCTTATGAAATGATGCCATTGTCCTTATATAGATGGGCTTTATCTAATGATATCGAAGAGCGAAAAAAACTTGGTACCCAAATAATACAAAATCAAGATTTTCCCATCAAGGGAGGAGAAATTGAAGATTACTTTATCAGGTTATTAAAAAATCGCTCATAATCACCTACTCATCGCCTGAATAATAAGGTGCTTATCCTCCGTTCCGATAGTCGTTTGCTCATATAAGGTATTGATAAGTGTCGCTTGAAATTGCGCTTCGTAGGTATCGGTGAGGGGCAAGATATGCGTGATGAATCGAAGCAATTGCAGGAGGGCAGCTTGGGTGATTTGTTGCTTTTGGAAGCGAGTAAGTAGGCGTTGCAAAAGTTCTTGCTTTTTGGCTAGGCGTAGGTTGGGATGTTCGCTCGTCTCTATCGCGACACGTGAACTAGCAACAGCAAAAGTCATTGGATTTTTAAGTTCCCAAAGATCATCAAAGTATTGCTCGCGCACGGCGTAGTTCGGTTGGCTCATGCTGATTTGCGTATCAAAGGTATCGTACTCATAGCCGTTCATGCTGGCAGGTATCGAATTAGCAAGAAACAAAACAAAAGAAGCAACAGGAATTTTATAGGAAATCTCTTCGAGGGTAGCGGTGAGATCGCGGAAAAGCTGCTGCTCAAAAGCTCGATTGTCGTAGCCACCATATTCTAGCGTCAGCAATAGAAGAATTGCTTGTTCGTCTTTATCTCGAAGCCCTAGTAAGAGATTATGTTGGGCGCGTTCAGGGCTTTGATTCAAGACATGCGAAGGCGCATTGAAAAACACAGTGGCTTGCTCATAGTCAATAACGCGCGCTAGTTTAGGAATAAAAAAATATAGAAAATCTTTTAGGTTCTCTTGCAATAAGACTTGCCAAGCTGCAGTAGTTGTCATTTTTGTTTTTTTATGGCTCTTTGATAATTTTTGCCACGGACATAAATTAAATCAAAAAAGCGATTGATAATGAGCGTTTTGATTTTGTTCGTAGAAAATGCAAAAAATGTCAAAGACCAAATTTTATTTGGCATTAGAGCGTCCCAACATAGGCAGCGGCTTCCTTTGCGAATTTTTCCCAACTATCGCTATATTCAAAAGGAACTTGCACCCATTCTTTCATTGCGCGCCCTTTGCCCGATGGATCAAAAAGCTGGCTTGCATCTAGACTCAAGGCATCACCATGCGCCTCGCCTTTTCCTTGCAATTTAAAAACCATTTCCTCTTGAAAAAAGCAAACAAATGCCTTCTTATTCAGTTTGAAACAGGGCTTTCCAAATAATTGTCCTTTTACCGCGCCTTCTATGGACTCGCCAATGGAAATAAATAGTGTTTCTTCTTGTGTCATGTCAATAAGTTTTGAATGAAGGAGTGAATAATTTTCAATTTTCAATTCAGTTCACCGTTTTGCTTTAAAGAACGCTTTCAAGAGCTGTTCAGATTCTTCCTTTTGGAAGCCAAATTCTACCTTTGTCTTCGGATGCAGCATGGATTTTCCATAGCGCATGAAGCCGCGTTTTTCATCGCTTGCACCGTACACCAAGCGTCCTAGTTGCGCCCAAGCGAGTGCGCCGGCACACATCACACATGGTTCTAGGGTGACGTATAAGGTGCAATCGGGAAGGTATTTGCCGCCTAGAAAGTCAGCGGCAGCCGTTAGTGCGATTATTTCTGCGTGGGCAGTCACGTCGGTCAGTAGCTCGGTTTGGTTGTGTCCTCGCGCTATAATTCTATTTTGCGATACAATGACCGCTCCCACAGGTACTTCACCTTGTTCGGCAGCCCGGTGTGCTTCTTGAAGAGCTTGGCGCATAAAGTAGGTATCGTCGTATATTTGTAGCATCGGTCGTTATATGAATGGATAATTAGACTTTATTCTAAATTATTTTTAATTCTCTATGTCTTCTGCCATCTTTTTAGAAATTTTGCGAAAATCATTTCGATGATAGCCACTTTAAAGTGCTCACCATCAAAATAGAACGCCTTTTGTTACAATGTGTTGAAGCGAACGTATGAAAAAAACAATTAAAAGCCCGCTACGCTATCCTGGTGGCAAGAGTAGAGCAGTAAAATTTTTAGCGTCTAAAACGCCCGTTTTTGAAGAGTATCGAGAACCTTTTTTGGGTGGTGGTTCGTTTTTTGTACACCTTAAGCAAGCCTTTCCAGAAAAGCAATTTTGGGTGAATGATATTTACTACGAACTCTATGAACTTTGGAAGCATAGTCAAGATGATATAGAGGGTATTTTAAATCAAATTTGGGCATGGCGTACGGCTTATCCGGAGGGGAAAGTGCTACATCGCTTTTTGGTGGATGGCTTGCCTGATTTTTCGCCTGCGGAGACAGCAAGCGCGTTTTTCATTCTCAATCGCCTCACGTTCTCTGGTACGAGCGAGAGTGGGGGCTATTCCAAGCAGGCTTTTGAACGACGATTTACAGAGTCGAGCATAGAACGACTGTCCAAATTACCTGCTGTATTGGAAGGAGTAAAAATCACAAACCTCGATTATCAAGAAGTGGTAGAAGCTGCGGGCGAAGGGGTTTTCATTTTTCTAGATCCGCCTTATTACTCGGCGAGTAAATCGGCACTCTATGGTAAGAATGGCAATTTACACAAGGGCTTTGACCATGAGCGTTTCGCAAAAGTGATGCGCGAATGTCCGCACCAATGGATGATTACCTATGATGATAGTGCTTACATTCGGTCGCTTTTTGAGTTTGCAAAAATTGAAGAATGGCAGCTCACCTATGGCATGCGAAATGTGAATGCAAATGGCAAACAAAAGCAGGGAGAATTATTGATCTCTAATTTTTAGACACTTTGTTCGTTTAGGGACTTCGCAATTAATAACCTACGTAAGATAGCGTAGGATTTTTTAGCTTAATCAAGGCAAAAAACGTAGGCATAGCTGGTTCTGTCGAGGCTTTTTAACGAAGAATAAGCTGAAAAAGACAAGCTAGATGCGTAGGTTATTATTTGCGAAGT
>CALGLY010000244.1 GCA_937959095.1 uncultured Saprospiraceae bacterium | reverse complement strand
GCAGAGAAAATGTTTAATTTTTTTAGCACATTGCCCGATGTATTACTCGTTACTTTAGAGTCATTTCGAGTAAAATACATTATCTCACCTGTCGTATTAAAGGTAAGTGGACCTTCGTGCAAATCGGATAATAACTCTCTTGCTAGAGGACTGGATGCGCCCAAGTTCCCTTCTTCATCGCGCATTGCTTTATAAATAGAAAATACATTATGATCTATTCGTGCATCTGTGACTGCATAGCGCAATCCTTCATTATCGGATGAAATGAAGACAATGCCATCTTTATAGAAGACAGGGCTAAATTCTAGCTTCTCTGTATTTACTTTTGTTTCATTCTCTACAGTAATCTCTCCATTTTGGATGGGTAACTGTGCGTGAGCAAGCGTGCTGAATGCAAGAGCCAAAAGTAGAACACTAAGTTTTCGTATTATGATCATGGCTGGCAAATTAAATTATAATAAGTAGATGTCAATGTTAAATCGAGTCAAGCAACAGTACTAGGTAGGAGAATGCATGATATAGAATTATAAATCCTATCTCGTAAAGGTTCTGTACTAGTAAGCTGCTGCACAACTTATGTTTGTTTCGTACTTTTTCAGGTACGCAAAAATAACGGCAAGGGAATGTGAGTCTCTTTTAAAACTCAAATGAACTAAATTTCATTCATTCTTTAGCAGACACTTTTTATGTATCATTCCCTCTCAAAATAAATACTTTTTTAATGTATATGTTTTATAACTATAATTAAAAAGCATTTATTGTTACGCTAAATTTGAAGCGTTCAGTAAGTAATCAAAATGAAAGTTTTAATAAAAATAAAAAGACACTAAGAGCAGCTATAACACATTAAACTATCAAACTCTTATTTGCGAGGCTGTTTTTATTTCTATTTTCATTTCTTAAAGACATGACATACTTCTAAAATATGTCATGTCTTTTTAACGTTTATAAAAAGAATCTAGGATTCTCAATATCCTCACGTTCACTCTTCAAGTCGAAGCGAAACATAGCCTCAAAAGTGCCATTATTATAGTTCGCGAGGTCCGAAATCGTATAGTCATAGCCTACACCAAAACCGAACTTGCGCCCTGCTTGAAGGAATAGTAAGAAATCAATCGAATCTTCGTGGCGATAAGATGCTCCTATTGAAAGGCGATTATTGAAAATCAAGCTTAAATTCAAATCAAAATCAATTGGTGAATTCTGCTCATACTTCACTAATACAGAAGGTCGTATCATTACCTTTGGTCCTGCATCTAGTAATAAACCTGCCATACCATAATAGTGTGGTACAGTGATAGCTGATTCCGTATTAGAAACCGTACTGAATGCAATATCACTATTCAGGAAGTGTGGTACAGAAAAACCTACATAGAAGTTTTTATTGTACAAATACATTCCACCACCTGCATTGAATTTCAACTTAGAATCTTCACCTGTTAAAGGAAGATTTTCTGTCTCAAAAAATACATTATCAGGTGAATTGAAATTGACGCTTGGAAAAATACCTGCGCCTTGCAGACCTAAACGCAAATTGAGATTGTCACTCAATTGTAAGCGATAAGAGTAGGCTAGGTTGGTATACCAATTATTGAAAATTCCAATCGTCTGGTTAGCTGCATAAATACCGAAACCTGAACTACCGCCTGCGAAAGGCGTTGAAAAACCAAGCGCAACGTTTGTAGGTGCACCCGGAATATCTACCCATTGCTTTCTATAAATAACATGGAAAGAGGGTGTGTTTCGACTGCCTACAAAAGCTGGATTTACACCTTGCTGATTGTACATGAAGTGCGTAAAGTGTGGCTCTTGTTGTGCAAATAAAAAGTAACTTCCAAATAGGAATAGTACAAGTGGAAATAGTACTTTTTTCATGGTAATTATATTTTTTTAATTTGTTATTGGAGATGTTGATTAGTTAATCTGTGTCCTATAAATTGTCCACCAATTAACCAATCAACATTTCCTAATTAACGCATTATTTTTAGCGATAAAGTGTGATAAATCCTTTCTGTGCGGCTTCACCCGGTACAGGAATAAAGATGTAGAAATAAGTACCGTCAGGTAGCTGACCGCCGTTATATTCTCCCGACCAATCGTTGTTGTATGGTGCTGCGCGGTAAACCTCGTCGCCCCACTGATTAAATATAATCAACTCATGATCTGGATAAACATCGCCTTCTGTGCAAGTGACAATTAAGTTTTCATTACTGCCATCATTGTTAGGCGTTACTAGCGTTGTAATCACACATTGCTCTGGTGGGTATCTTACCTCCACATTTACAATTGCTTCATCGCATAGTATCAAGTTCGGATCGTCGCAGACATCGTAACAAATCTCATAAGAGAAGTTATCGCTGCCTACTGTATTTGGTGCAGTATAATCTACTGTACCTCCTTGCAAGCTCGTTGTACCGAAGAATGGAGGATTCGTCAAGCCTAATGAAATCGTTAGATTATCAATTAGGTCATCATTGCTTGTTATGTCCAGTGTATCTGTCTCTCCTACAAAGACTACATAGTTGTCAGGCTCTATTGTTGGTGGCGTAACAATTGTTACCGTGAACGAATCGGATGGTGCTGAAACACACGCTCCTAAAGTAGCCACTACTTGATATTGTCCACCTTGTGATGTTCCACTATTTGGTATCACAATCATAGAATCACTCGATACGAAACCGTTTGGTCCTATCCATGAGTAGCTTGTGCTATCTGGTAAGTCATCTCTTAGGCGCAACGCAAGCGTCTCTCCCATACAGTAGCGTGCTGCTCCCACGATAGTAGGTTGTGCGACTCCCTGATTGAAGTTTAAGATGACAGAATCCATGGAGATACAACCATTCTCCCCTGTCAATTGCAGATAAAGTGTATCTGACATTGGCGTTTGTGCATAGGTGATAGCGTAGCTTGGATTTTGATCTGGCGAAGTAAATCCGCTTGTGCTAGACCAGAACCACTTCGAGCCATCAATACCTGCTTCCATTAATTGGAAACTCGTATCTGTCGCGATACAGTCATAAGTAGTCTGTACGCCAGAGAAATCAATAGCTGGGCGTGCTAGTATCGTGAAGCTCACTGTTGTGCTATCAGATACGCAACCATTAGCTGCGGCTGTAATCATAGCTGAATAGGTACCTGGTGCTAAATCCGCAGCATTAAAGCCAGTGTCTGTTGTCACGAAGTTCAAAGCACTGCTATCACTATGCCACTGGAATTCTACGCCATCAGGATAATTACCTCCTAAATTTACTAGTAGGTCATCACCATCACATGCATTACCCAAGTCACCGATAGTTGGCATTGCTAATTGGCTACTCAACATTACTTCTAGTGTTGCTTGAGAAGTACAGCCATTCGTTGTAGTTCCTACTACTCGGTATGCGCCACTTAAGCTTTCTGTTAAAGTATCAAGTGTAACATTTTGTGTGCTTGCTAATAGTGATCCATCAGGACTGAACCATTGCCAGTCTACTACGTCACCTGCTACGGCTTGTAGTTCGATGCTAGAACCTTCATTCACACAGGAAGTTGCACCATCTATCATGGTTTGAATACTTGGTTGTGTTTCCACATTCACACTTACACGTACTGTATCCGAAGGACAACCATCCACCAAGACAGCATACTCAAACGTATAATCTCCGCTTTCTGTCATCACTGCTTGTGCAATTGATGTATTCCCTGGATTGAAGTCAAAGTTATTCGGTGTCACGTTCCAAATATATTGTACATTATCTGTTCCGTAGTCTCGTCCTACAATATTGAATGTATCCGTACTACAACCGATCTGTGTCACTCCATCTACTGGACTAATGCCATTTCCACCACT
>CALGLY010000243.1 GCA_937959095.1 uncultured Saprospiraceae bacterium | reverse complement strand
GTTGGCAGATATGGCAACGGAAATAGAAGCAGCAAAATTGATGGTGTATCGTTCTGCTTGGTTGAAAGACCAACATGCGAACTACGATGCAGCTAGTTCTATGGCAAAGTTATTCGCTTCGGAAGTAGCGATGCGCCACACCGTAGAAGCCGTGCAAATACATGGTGGCTATGGTTTTGTGAAGGAATATCATGTAGAACGCCTAATGCGCGATGCTAAAATCACACAGATCTACGAAGGAACATCGGAAGTGCAACGCATCGTGATTTCAAGAAATGTATTGAAAGGGCAGCTTTACCTTCCAATTTTAGCAGGCGAAGAATTGCTAGTAGGCTAAAACCATCAAGCACTTTAGCTGTTTTAATTATCCCTTTAGTACACTATAACTTTTTAAAGTTTTGTTTTTGAACGCAAAGGCGCGGAGGCGCGGAGTTTTTTTATAAATTCTCTGCGCCTCCGCACCTCTGCGTTCAAACTAGAAGATTAAAAAAAATAGTGCATTTTAATATATGGTGTTTTTGATTACTATCAAAGACTCAAATTAATAGAAATCTTATGGAAAATACGGCAACGAAAAGTCCAGTGATGTTATATACGGAGCAAACACCAAACCCAGAGAGTTTGAAGTTTGTGACGAACCGAATGCTATATCGTGGTACGGCAGATTTTAGAGAAGAAGCCCTTGCTCGCGAATGGTCGCCTTTGGCATCGGAATTGTTTGATATGCCTTTCGTGAAAGGGGTGTATGTATCGAATAATTTCGTGACGGTAACGAAGGAATTCAATTACAGTTGGGATGACATCAAGCTGAACATCAAGGAGTTTGTAAAGAATTACGTGCAAGATGGTAACGTAATTCTGAAAGAAGGATTCGCGGATGCAATGGCTGCCATAGAAGCAGAGCGTGGTGCGAGTTACCAATATTCGGAAGATGATGCTGAAATCGTACAGAAAATAAAGGAACTAATAGATACCTCTGTGAAGCCAGCCGTAGAAATGGATGGTGGAAATATTGAGTTTAGTTCTTATGATAAAGGTATCGTGAATGTGCTATTGCAAGGTTCTTGCAGTGGTTGTCCTTCTTCTACCGTGACCCTCAAATCGGGTATAGAAGGTATGCTAAAGCGCATGGTACCAGAAGTGAAAGAAGTGGTGGCAGAAATGGGCTAAGTAAAAACTAGGAGCGATGAAAAATTCGCTTCCCTTAATCCCCTTGATTATGCACAACATGGTCAAGGGGATTTTTCATTCGAGCTGAGTAGTCAGTCAAGTTACTAATGTCGAGTAGATTTGAGTGTAGTTTGAACCTGAACAAGGCGGAGGTTCGTGATTATAGCTAGCTACATGAACGGTTCTCCAACGAAGTGCAGGCTCGAAATACACCGAAGATACTCGACCGTATTAGCTTGACTGACTACTAAGCAAATAAATTATCTTCTTAATAATCTCACCTCTTCTTAAACCACTAGATTTTTGTACTTTTGCATTCAAAAATATCAAATAATGACAAAGTACATCTTTCTTTTTGTAGCAGGAATGCTAAGCTTTGTAGCTTGCAAACAAGCGGCTGTACCAACAGAAGTCGATACAGACAACAATCAATATTTTGGTGCGAAGATCACCCCGGACAGCCCAATGGCTTTCCATGATCTGGTGAATAAGATGGGAAGTGTTGATTCTTTGAAGACAAAAGTGACAGGCAGAGTGGAATCGGTATGCCAAATGAAAGGCTGCTGGATGAACATCGTATCGGATAAGACGGGCGAGGAAATGTTTGTGAAATTTCAAGATTATGGCTTCTTCATGCCATTGGATATTTCAGGACGACAAGTCGTGATGGAAGGTATGGCATTCAGAGAAGTGACTCCAGTGGATGAACTTCAACACTATGCAGAGGATGAAGGAAAATCGGCAGAAGAAATAGCAAAAATTACAGAACCAGCAGAAGAATTGAAATTTATGGCAACAGGTGTAGTACTGTTGGCAGAGAAATAAATTTAAAGCGGTGCAAATTATAAATAATTTGCGCCGCTTTAGATGTGAAACGCTCATACCTGCCCGACAAGCGAGGCAGGCGGGTCTCACACTTGCCTGCTGGCAAGCAGGTCTTTCAATCTCATATCTTTTTAAAAGTATATATAGTGAGTCAACCAATTCAAGTTCACGATTTATCATTTGAGTTATATCTTTCCGCAGAACGAATTCAGGCACAAGTGCTTGCATTGGCCAAACGACTCGAAACAGAATATGCCGATAAGCAACCGCTTTTCATTGGAGTACTGAATGGTGCATTTATGTTTGCGTCTGATTTGATAAAAGAGTGTGATTTTGATTGCGAAATATCGTTTATCAAGGTAGCTTCCTATCGAGGTACTACTTCCACAGGCGAGGTATCTACACTCATTGGCTTGGATGAAGAAATAAAAGGACGACATGTCATTATTGTGGAAGACATCATAGACACAGGGAATACAATGGCAAAACTCATGCAGGATCTCACGGCTTACGAACCTTCTTCCATGGCCTTGGTATCTTTACTTCTGAAGCCTGAAGCTTTAGAGCATGCCCATTTACCACTAAACTATATTGGCTTCGAAATTCCGAATAAATTTGTAGTAGGCTATGGGTTAGATTATGATGGATTGGGTAGAAATTATAAAGATATATACCAATTGGTCCAATAATCGCCTTGCCGTAAAAAAAATCATTCCATCCTTTTCCTTATTTGGATTCGCACATTTCATTAGTGGCCTTGCACAAATGGCTTTTTGCCGCTATTTCTTATCTAGAAACACCATATCTTTATAGTGTAATTAACGATTATTTATTGAAATAATAGCGTGTCATTGCCTTACTGATTTTCCCTAGTTGCATAGCATATTATTTTAATGTAATACCGATTCACTAACACTATTTGACATCTTTCATTTGCTATGAAAATATTAATCTGTGCTAACGAAGATATACTAATGACCGCGCTTGAATTCCGTTTACGAAAAGTAGGATTTCAAGCAGTACGCGCAGCTGATGCTGCCGATGCTTTACGCAAAATCAGAACTCATGTCCCTGATATGTTGGTTACCGACATCTACTTAGGAGAGGATAGCGGAATAGATATGGTGAAGAAAATCCGTATGGAATTGAATAGTAGTATTCCTATTATTCTGATTTCAAGTATGGAAGACGACTTAGCTATTTTAGAAGGTATTGATGCAGGAGCTAACGATTTTATCACGAAACCATTCAAGCCTACGGAATTGGTCTTGCGAATTAAGCGAATTTTTCAGGACGAAGGGCTTTTTCGGAGCATCTTGAAGAGCCTTCCAGTAAGACGGTAATAATGGAGAATTGATAATGTTTTCATTCTTCTTTTAATTATCACCACTGCACAACGCTTGTTTTTCTTTCGCAAGCTTCTAAAATGAGTGAATTCTGAATGAGGAACTGAAGACTAAAACTATTCGCTCATTCAAAATTCACTCATTGAATGATTTATGCAAAAGCATCTAATATCTGCTTGGAATGCTCTTTCGTCTTTACCTTTGTGAATACTTTCGCAATAGTACCTTCTTCGTCTATCACGAAGGTAGTGCGGTGAATACCATCGAAAGTGCGGCCCATAAATGTCTTAGGTCCCCACACGCCATAAGCATTCAGCACTTCTTTTTCGGTATCCGCTAGCAGGTGGAACTGAAAGTCAAATTTCTTAATGAAGTTCTGATGTTTTTTTTCGCTATCGGCACTCACACCGAGTAGTTCAAAACCCTTTTCACGAAGGACATCGTAATTATCTCGAAGATTGCATGCTTCCGTGGTACAGCCTGGTGTGTTATCCTTTGGATAGAAGAATAAAACTAATTTTCTTCCTTTAAAATCAGCGAGTTGTACTGCTTCACCCAATTCATTTACACTATTGAAATCAGGAGCTGCATCGCCCTCTTTTAGATGTGTCATATGGTATCAATTTAGGTTCTTCTAACAAGCTAGACTTGCATTTGTTTAAGGGCTTCATAATTAATAGCCTACGTAAAATAGTATAGGCTTTTTTGTTTTCATTCTTCAGATTTAAGCTGATAAAGCATCAAGTCTTCTGGATCATCAGGAAGTCTTATTTCTTTCACATATTTCAGACCTAGTTTTTCGATTAATTTTTGAGAAGATAAATTCTCTTTTGTCGTGATAGCATTTATTTGCGTAAGCTTAAAATCACTAAAAGCAAGCTCCATTATTTTACTTGCACTTTCGTAGGCAT
>CALGLY010000242.1 GCA_937959095.1 uncultured Saprospiraceae bacterium | reverse complement strand
AATTTAGATCAAAACACCCAATTTTAAGTTGTTTTCTATTCATTTCTAGTTTTTTACAACTCTTTTGATGACAAAACATCTTTCTAAGAGGCTCAATTTCTAGAATTTGTAACCCAAAAACAACCTACCCGAGTAGTAACCTTTTACTAAATGATTCTGTTCTTCAATTTGTGACATCAAAAAGGTGTTTTTTTTATTATTTTTCTAAATAAAAAAAGAATAAGAATTTCCCCATTTAATTTCTTCCTAAAAATGGCAGTTAGTTTTTCAATACAAAATGTTACATTAGCACTAAGGAATTTAGTGCCTAGGATTTCAAATCGTGCACACAAATAGCAATATTTGAAGCATAAGAGGCAAGCTAAATTATAAACTTGAACTTGAACCTTATATTGCCAATCAAGTTAAGTGATGCGTAGTATTTATTTCGGCAAAATTTGAATGCAACTGTTTTCAAAATACTCGATGCACTACTTAAGGTAATAGGCAATTAAGAATTAAAAAATATTTTTTTGATTTTTTTTGTCACATTAGTCTTTTTTTAATCATTAGTCATAGTAACAATTTGGATGTTTCATTAACATACGATCCTATCGAGAACTTTGATTTGCTGTTAAGTGCCCTGTCACAGAAAGACGCAAGAGCTTGGAATTGGTTAGTAACTCGCTTTCGTGATCGCCTCCGTCCCTTTTTATGGAAACGTACAGGAAGCTATCCGAAGAATGCAATTTTAAGCCGAGAACAGTTTATGGAAGAGGTAATAGAAGAAACGCTTTTGCAGTTTTTTCAAATCTTCCAGACAGGTTCTTTCTATGATTATAGTAAGCTAGAAGCTACTGTGGTCACTATAGCAGGTTATAAGTTGAAGGAAGGCTTTGCGCGTTTAAGGAAAGAACAGCGTACTTATTTTATGGAAGCCGACGCATTGAGCGTGCTAAAAGAAAAGCAAACAACTACTACAGTAACAAAAGAAGAGGTAGAAGCGGTCTACACCATTAAGAAAGAGCTTAATCAGCTAGAGTTAGCAGAAAAAGAACTCTTAATGCGTTACTTTAATGGTGAAGAATTGCAAGATATAGCTGAAGATTTAAACATTAGCGCAGCAGCCTGTAGAAAACGGAAGCAACGCATAGTAGAAAAACTTCGCGCTAGAGTTGCTAAATTATTCATCTTTCTAGCCCTTACTCCATTTTTATTGATTTTCTGACATTTTAAGTGGTGAAATGACAACATCCTTAAACAAAACTATGTAAATTTTTGCTGCTGTTTTGCTAAAGTTTTTGTCAGGATAAAAATTGTCAGAAAAGGTTTTTATTTTAATTATGAAAGACAGTAAACACACAGAAAAGGTAGAGCGATACATACTAAACCAGATGTCTGAAAGTGAAAAGATCGCTTTTCAGACGGAGTTATTATTTGATAAAAATATACAGCAAGAAGTTAAAATGATGCGACAACTACAAAAAACAGTTGTCACAAATAATAAGCCTACTTCTGGCTCCAAATTGGGCAAGGTTTTCACTTGGGGAATTACCATTGTAATGATAATAGCACTTGCATCCTTTTTGATTTCGAGCATGGATAAAACAGAAGCTGTAGAGACCGAAGTTCCTACAATAGAAGGCAATTCGGATACAGAAACTGCACTTAAACCTGTTTCCAATAGAACAGATACAGAAGTATTGGTTCCTCCTAAAATAGAAGATATACAAGAGGTCGAAAAAAACGAGCCGAAACAGGTTGAAAAGCCAAAGAGAACTCAGGAAAAAATTCCTGCCGAATCATCGTCGAAGCCGCAACTGATTGCTGCAAATTATGAAGCAAATACTTTGATAGAATCCGAATTTGGCACTTCTCTTAGAGGCAATTATGCCTTTAATATTACCGCCCCAAAGACTGATGAAAGCTTTTCTTTGCAAGAAAACCAACTCAATTGGATGCTAGAAGGCAGCTTAGAAACTACTAAACGTCCCGAACAAGATTTTTCCTTACTCCTCGAAATTTATACGAATGAAAGCGAACTATATAAAGCAAGTAAGCCTTTAGTACAAAGTCCTATTGCACTAGAAGAAGTAGAAGAATCGGTCTATCACTTCACCTATCAGCAGGCATTGAACGTAGACCTTCGTCTATATTATTATCTTCTTCGAGATGATTTCACAGGTGCAGTACTAGCAGGAGGGCGCTTTAAAGTCACTCTTTAGTTTTATTTTCTATTCAATAGGAAGATATGTTTGTCATATCTTCCTATTGAATTAATTATATTTCTACTCGACCAATATAAAGCCCGCCCATGCACTTGGATTGAAGGGCAAGGCATAACGTTTTCGCATTTTGTTTTGCGTCATTCGATGAGCTTCAGGGATGCTTTTTCCCTTATTTTGCCAAAGGTCATAGAATTCGGTCATAAACTCATAGGTCTTTTTGTCATCTACACTCCAAAGACTCATCATTACATATTTTGCCCCTGCTAGTTTAAAGGCACGCCTTAAGCCGTGAATTCCTTCAAAAACAGAATCATCTCCCAAACCGGTATCGCAAGCAGAAAGCACTACTAATTCCGTATTTTTCAGATTCATTTGTGCAATTTCATACGCAGTAAGAATCCCGTCTTCTTCTCCTTTCTCTATTATGTTCCCTTTCCAAGCATGATTTCCATTCGCTAATATCAAACCCGACCGAATGAAAGGATTAGAAGAAGTACTAAAGCCCGTAGTCTGCGCCTCTTCTTCTGGATGTGGAAAAAAATAGCCATGCGTAGCCAAATGCAAAATACCAGGCGAAGGAGTATCTACCCCAATTTTCTTAAAAACGGCTTCGGTAGCTGCAGCACCTTTATAGGAAGTAGTAGCAACGGACTGCGCAGATAAAATTTCTTCAATGGCATCTACTTCCTTACTTGTCCATTCCAAATAATTCCAATCTTTCCCTGTAAGATCACGGAAGGTATCGTCTATACTTGCAGCTCTAGGAGAAGCAGATTCATTTTGTTCTATCTCTTTGCTTTTGCTGTAAGTTGCTTTTGCAGCAGTATCTGAGTCATAGACAATCCCTCCAAACAATATGGCATCATTGGGAGCTTGATAAGGTTTAGGAGAATGTAGTGCTAATTGTTTGATATTTCCAAGATTATAGAGTTGGTAGCGATCTGCAACTGTTTCGGAAGCATTAATTGGTATTGCCCCAATATTGAGAAAATCAATAACTCCTTCCGAGGAATAATAAATTTTAGAAATGCCTGCAAGATGTGGTTCTATTTGTTTCCATATTAAGTGATATAAATTTTCATCCGATTCGTGTTTGTATAATTTTCGGGCTGCTTTAAAGTTTCCAATCTGAGATTCCTCACAAAGGATAATTATTTCGGGACTTTCTTGATTTGCTTTCAATATAAAGGCTACATATCCATCACTTTCCCAAGGTTTTATATATACCTGCACAAAATCAATGACGATTTCTCCTGGTCGAAGTTTTTGTTGTACCTCTTCCCATTTTATGACCTTTATGGCATCTTCAAAGCCTTCTAAATTTCGGTTAAGTGTTTTTTCTAATTCATCGCCCTGTATCTCTAGCATTGTTGCATCACTTTGTTCTGATGCCGGCTTACTTAATTCGACGGCAATTTTATTCTTTACAGACTGCCATTCCTTATAGGTTGCTTGCAACTCTGCTGGAGCGGCTTCAAGAATTTTGTCTAATCGAGCAGCATGTTCTAGTCTTAGTCCTTTGTATAACAGTCTATTATTAAAACACTGCTCTACTAGTTTCGGTCGGTGTTCATCGAGTAAAAAATAATAACTCGATTTTAGTAAGCCTGCAACACTAGAGATATAATTGTCTATTTCAGATTCGGAAAGAAATGCAATATTTCGAAGGGTTCGATTGGTGATTATCTCATTCATTTTTAATACCCT
>CALGLY010000241.1 GCA_937959095.1 uncultured Saprospiraceae bacterium | reverse complement strand
TAGAAATTTTTGGAATATAGAGACCTTAGAAGTGGGGGAACGTGCAGAACTCAATGTTAGGCTTTTAATACAAAATCCTAGTGTCGATAATTTTACGGTTGATTTTGACGCTTATAGTCCTCATTTATTAGAAACCAATTTAGCTAATAATACGAGTCGTATTGAATTTAAAAGAGAAGAACAAGAAGACGAAAAAGAAAAAATTGATTTAGAACTCTCCATCAGTACCGACAATCCTGACATTAAGCAATGGGAAAGCGGCACATTTACCTTCCTACTAGAAAATAAAGGACCTGATGACGCGACGAATGTAAGCGTACAAATGCCTCAATTTCGCAATAATGAATACGTAACAATAGTAGGAGGTACGAGACCTATTGTATCTTCAGGGAACTATGATGGAATTAATAGCCTTTGGAATGTTATTACCATCCCAGCAGGGGAGAGTGCTAGTGTAGAGCTGCAACTCTTTAGCAAAACAACTGACCTAAGCCTATTCGCAGAAGTAATAGCAGCCGACCAAACCGATGTAGATTCTACACCGAATAATGCCGTGGATGATACCATGCCACAGGAGGATGATGAAGCGGTGTTTGGAAGAAGCACGTCAGAAGAAACTGGAAATGTCTTAGAAATTTTGAGTGTAAGCTGCCCAGCGCAATTTCCAAAGCTAAATGAAGGATTGACCTACACTATCACCGTCCGAAATAATGGAAATAGTACATTGCCTGCAGGAGAACTAGGCTTATTTAGAAAAGAACATGGTATGCGGCATGTACATTTTGGGACACAAGTTTTTGGTGTAGCAGAAGTACCTAGCATTCCAGCAGGGGAAACAGTAACCTTTGAAGCTACTTATTCTTATGCACATCAACAATTTTACCGTGATTACTCCTATGGTCGTACAATAACGGATGCTTATTTATCATTCGATTTGGATGGATTGCAAGGTTACGAAGAGGATGGACTAGACGATGAATTTATAGTAGACTTATTCTGTAAAAAATTCACTAGTGATATTGAATTAAGCCTTTCCACAGAAGAGGTGGCCTATGATAGAGATGGTATTATTCGCTATCAAATTATGGTACAGAATAACGGTAATGAAACAGCACACAACCTTCGAGTAAAATTTGCAGAAGTTTGGGAACCAAATGGATACGTTTTCGAAGCAAGAAGCGATTTGGACGCAAGCTATATTTCGGTTCTAGGAGGGTTTAACGGCTTTTTGCACCAATGGAATATTCCAACCCTAGAGATTGGGGAAAGCGCAAATCTATATGTAGAATATGCAATTATTGCAGATGACAATGATGGAAGTCCTTTGCCTTATGAGTGGGGACTACTTCCAGACAATTTTCGATTTACAGCAGAAGTCATCAGCCCACATTTAGTGGATACAAATGAAGACAATAATAGTGCTAGTATTGATTATAGTTTAAATCAAAACCTCCCCGATCTCGTCCTTCAAAACATCCAATCCCCACTCACATTTGAAGCAGGTCGTGTCAATCGCTTTGGTTTAGAAATAGCGAATATTGGGACAACAGATGTAGAAGGCGATTTAGAAATTTCCTTTGTGCTTTCGGAGGATGAAACCCTCAGCGAAGAGGACTTTGAAGTAGGTACAATCACTACTGGAAATCTTGGCGTAGGTGCGTATCGCTCTACTGCTGCTGTAGAGATTTTGAGAAGCACGCCTGCTGGAAATTATTTCCTCATTGCTCGAATAGATGTAGATGATAGTATAGAGGAGTTAAACGAAGCGAATAATCTAAATCTGATTCCTGTAGTTATCCGAGGAGGAAATGCACTACCGAATACTTCTACTCGATACGCGCAACGCATTCAGCTTGCCCCCAATCCAGTAGCAGAACGCCTATGGATAAAAGGCGATTACGAAGCGAATACGCCCTATCAGATTTATGATGTCTTCGGTAAGTTACTGAAATCAGGACAATTAGACAGGGAACATATTACGGTAAAAGAACTGCTAAGTGGGACGTATTACTTGAAATTAGGTGTTAAAACCGAGCATCTAAGCGTGCATCGGTTTGTGAAAGTTCAGTAGGTTCACTATTTTTGCGGTTCATCAACAACTAAAGGGAAATTCAAAGTACTTCATAAGAGAGCTTTGAATTTCCTTTTTTTTTGCAAAAAAAACTTATGAGCCGATTTCAGTTACTTAAAAGTACGCTGCTACTTCTTGCCTTAATGTGTGGAAGTGTAGCCTTTGCCCAAATAGACCTTGAACTTTCCATCATAGCAGAAAATCCTGAAATCCGACAATGGAGTAGTGGAGGATTTACCTTAGTCCTAAAAAATACAAGTTCCAATGACGCTACAGGCGTATCCGTAAAGATGCTATTGCCTAGCAATCAAGTTACGCTAGTAGGAAGTACTCGACCGATGGCTTCTTCGGGTAACTATAACAAACCGACTTGGAGCAATATCAACGTTCCCGCAGGCGGTACAGCTACATTGGAATTGCAACTCTATAGCAAAGTGCCAGAATTGATGCTTTTCGCAGAAGTGATAGCAGCCAACCAAAGCGATAGCGATTCCAGTCCTAATAATGGCATGCTTAATGAAGACGACGAAGCCACTTTTCCAGCAAGCAATGTGGTAGAAGCAGCCGACTTAGAAATCCTAAACACGACCTGTCCTGCACAACGTCCGCAACCCAATGGCGAAATCAGTTTTAATATCACGGTTCGGAACAATAGCAATTTCGCTTCCGAGGAACGCACGCTAGGCTTATTCCGAATAATAGACGGAGATCGCGGCACCTTCACGAATAGTAAATACAGCGATGCTACTATTGCTTCTATTCCAGCAGGCGGAACACGCGTTTTTACCGTAAGATATAATGTGCCTTTCGAGCAAATTTTAACGCCTGGCACGGTTCTTGGCTTCCTTCGTTCAGTTGGTAGCGAGGTACTTTCGTTTTTGCCTGCGCCTACCTTCCAAGAGCGTGGCTATCCAATAGACCTCTATTGCCAAGATGATAATAGCAATGTATCCATCACTATTAATCCAGAAAATAGCAATTATGGAGAAGATGGACGCATCAAATATACTGTGGAAGTGACAAATACTGGCCCAGCAACTGTCCACAATTTGACGACTGTTTATGCAAGAGTTGGCCCTACTATAGGCGTAGTGGAAGACGTAAGCTATCCAGCTAATACTTCTATTTACAATACAGATATTATCAATTATAATATCCAGTCGCCGCAATATTGGCTGATCCCTGCTTTGGCAGCCAATGAAAGCATAAGCATGGAAGTAGACTATCGAGTAATTCCAACGGAAAGCACCGATGCCCTACCACAGGAATTGACCATCACAACTTCCGTCACTAGTCCGCACCTTACCGATGGAAACGCAATTGTAGATGAAGCCGAAACGACCTTCATCTTCAATGAAATCGCTTCGGGGAGCATTGATTTAGAACTTTCCCTGACGACCAACAAGCCAGCTATCGCGCAATGGGACAAAGGCACCTTTACCCTCACCCTAGAAAACAAAGGCACAGCAGATGCGACGGGTGTAGAAGTAAGTCTACCACTCCCAAGCAATGAAGTGGGCATCGTAGGAAGCTCTCAACCGATGGCTTCTTCGGGCAGCTATAGCAAACCAACTTGGAGCAATATCAGCGTTCCAGCAGGTGGTATGGCTACCTTGACTTTAGAATTATTCAGCAAAGTGTCTGAATTGAATTTCTTCGCAGAAGTGACGGCTGCCGACCAAAGCGACGAAGATTCCACGCCGAACAATGGCGTATGCTGCACCCTAATAGAGGATGACGAAGCCACGCTACTCTCCGACCTTACGCTTAGCAATGTAGAGCTAGGCACACAACTCCCACGAGGCGAAGGCATCCGCTTCGATTTGGATGTGGATAATATCGGAGATGTGACCGCAGCGGGGGATTTCGTGCTTGGGTTTTATATTTCTCAAGATGAAGAACTCGGCGATGATGACCGCTTTGTAGGACTTATCCGAACTGCCGACCTCACCGTAGGAAAGCACGAAGCAACTGCCTATGTGAGCATCGCGCCCGATGTAGCAGCAGGGACGTACTACTTCATAGCCGTGATAGATGTGGATGGCGAAGTCATAGAATCCGATGAAACAAATAATGCCTTCGTGCAGCGCGTGGAGGTAGGCAGCACAGGCGATATTGATTTGGAATTGGACTTTGAAACGACTAGCACCGAAGTCAATAAATTTGTTCCCTTGCCTATGACGCTGAC
>CALGLY010000240.1 GCA_937959095.1 uncultured Saprospiraceae bacterium | reverse complement strand
AGTTATGTTCCCAATTTTGTGCCTCGAATACTAAAAAAATAAGCTTAGTCAAAATACAAATAAACTTTTGTTACAGTGTAGTAAAGGATATAAGAAGCTATTTGAGTTTAAGTATTTTTCTATAGGAGAGAATAAATGTGTCCGAGTACTTATATGAATAGGTCGGATCACTTACGAACTTATTTTGTACACATTCCTCAATCCTATTCCTCACACTTCAATACGCACTATGATTTTTGTAACAGGTGGCACAGGATTTTTAGGTTCTTATCTATTACGTTATCTTTTAGCGGAAAGTCATACGCCTATTCGTGCCTTAAAACGTGCGAATAGCCCGATGGACTTGGTGGTAGATATCGCGGATAAAATTGAGTGGGTAGAAGGAGACTTAGAAGACATCGTTGGACTAGAAGATGCTATGCGTGGTGTACATCAAGTTTATCATGCAGCGGCGGTTATTTCCTATGATAAAAGAGATGCTAAGCAAATGTTTGCCATCAATGTAGAAGGCACAGAAAACATCGTAAATGTAGCATTGAAAGAGGGCGTGGACAAGCTCGTATATATTAGTTCCATTGCAGCTTTGGGCAAAGCGAAAGATGGTGGCTTAATTTCGGAAAAAACCAACTGGCAAGAAGAAGGCTTCACGACTAATTATTCGCGCAGCAAACACTTCGCAGAGATGCAAGTATGGCGCGGATTAGCGGAAGGCTTGGATGTAGCCATTCTAAATCCATCGGTGATATTGGGAAGTGGTTTTTGGGAGAAAGGCCCAGCTAAAATATTTCTGAATGGCTGGAAGGAATTTCCCTTCTATCCGAGAGGTGGCACGGGCTTCGTAGATGTGCGCGATGTAGCTCGTATGGCGATACAACTGATGCAAAGTGATATTTCAGGAGAACGCTATGTCGTATCTGCGGAAAATATGCCTACCGAACAACTCATGCGCCGAATTTCGGATGCACTTGAGAAAAAACAGCCTAGCACCAAAGTTACGCCACTCATTGGGCATATTGCTTGGCGCGTAGCATGGTTGCAAGGACTTTTTACTGGAAAACGTCCGTTTATTACCCGTGAAGTTGCTCGTCAATCAAGTCAAACCAGTCGCTATGATAACAGCAAATCTATTGCTCAATTACAATTTCAATACACGCCTATCGAACGCACGATACAGGAAACTTGTGCGCAATTGAAAGTTGCTGCGAAAGAGGGTTTTAAGGCAAAAAGCCTGCCTTTGTAAACTTCATAAATCATTGCTTATCCCAACGCGCCTTATAGCCACGCACATCGAAATGGACGGAACGACTACCCGGATATCGCCCGATACCGCCTTCTGATCGTATGATTTCCTTTTCTAATAAATCTAAAACAATTCCTTTATCTTTACTTTCCGAATAGCGACCATCGCCATCAATATCGCCTACACTAATATCAATCGCTTCGCCTTGTAAATGGCGGCTTTTGGATGCACCACCTACCCGCTCATTATATTGCGGATGCCGATGTCCATTCACTACCGTAAAGGCTTTGCTATCGTAGCCTTTTTCTTCTAGGGCGTGGCAAAGTTCAAGGAGTTTATACAACAATTTCGGATGAATGAGCCAATTGTAGGTCTTATCTTCATCGAATAAGCACGCTTTGTAATAGTCATCCTTTGCGAGCAATTCATAAATTCGGATATCATCCACTATAAATTTGAAAAAGTCTTTTCTATGAAGTTGATAATAGTACTTATTTTCGAGTAGCGATTTATATTTTTTGGTATTCGATTTAGTCGCTTCTTGATAGTCCGCTTCGAGCTGTGCATAAGGAAGGCTTTCGAATTCTGATAAAATTTTATCAATACTACTGTGGCGCTGCACTTCTTGTTGTTGGGTCGTTATATCAAAATAGAATTGAAAAAATCGCTCTCTAGTGCGCCAATTGTTAAGAATGAAGCTCATGAAAACAAGGAACAATAAAAGGTAAACGATTAGTCTTGAAATATTCATTTCTTTGTAGTTTAAATAGAACATAAAAGGTTTTTTTGATATTAGTAAGTAACGATATTCTATTAAAAAATACTCGCTAATTTTAAAAATTATTAAAAGATGAAACAAGTACTTGGAATACTAATAGTAGCAGCTATGGCGATGATAGTCGCTTGTCAAGGAAATACAGCAGCGGATACTGTCCAAACAGCGGCGGAAACAGTTGCAGAGACAGCTACTACAGCCGTAAAAAAAGCGACTGCTGAAATCGTAAAAAGCACCTTGAATGTAGGAGAGGTAGCACCAGATTTCAACTTGAAGAATGTGGATGGTAGCATGGTCTCTCTAGCAGGCTTTGAGGATGTGAAGGGGTTTATTATCAATTTCACTTGTAATACCTGCCCTTTTGCTGTAAAGTACGAAGATCGCGTGATCGCATTGCAGGAAAAGTACAAGGATAAAGGTTATCCAGTTATTAACATTATGCCAAATAATACTGAAGTAAAACCTGGCGATAGCTACGATAACATGCAAGAACGTGCAAAAGAATTGGGCTATGCTTATTATCTAGATGATAGCGCACAGGAGGTGTACCCTACCTATGGTGCATCAAAAACGCCACATATTTTCCTATTGGATGCCGAGCGTGTAGTACGTTATATTGGAGCGATTGACGATAGTGCAAATGATGCAGAGTCTGTAAGCGTACGCTACCTAGAAGATGCTATTGCTGCTTTAGATGCAGGCAAAGAGCCTGATCCGAATTTTACGAAAGCGATAGGTTGTTCTATTAAGGTGAAGAAGTAATTATAAAGTACAAGATAAGTCCCAATGAGTGAATTCTGAATGAGTGAATGAACCAATAATTATAAGTTTTATTCAGTCATTCAATATTCACTCATTGAGTACTTACATCAAAACCAGCCAACATGAAAAATTTAGTCTTTCTCTTATGTCTGTTTTTTGCAATAAGTAGTTGCAAAGAGAACCAAGAAACAGAAAATCAAGATACGCCTAGAAGCGTTCCCGAATACACCATCGAGCAGTTTTTAGATACCGAAAATATTTTTGGTGGAAGCTTCTCTCCCGATCGTTCCAAAATCCTTATCACAAGCAATCGCTCTGGCATTTACAATGCCTACGAACTTGCGGTGGCGGGTGGTGAACCTTCGCCTGTTACGGCATCGGATAGCTCTTCTATTTTTGGAATTTCTTACTTCCCGAATGATGAGCGCATCCTCTTCCGCATGGATGGCAATGGCGATGAAATTTTCCACCTATATGTCCGCGATACCGATGGAAAAATAACGGAACTCACGCCCGATGCAGGCGCGCGTGCAAGCTTCTATGGCTGGGCGCATGATGGGAAGAGTTTCTTTTATGGCTATACAAAACGCGATAATCGCCTAACGGATGTCTATGAAATGGACATAGCGAGCATGACTTCCAAAATGATTTATCAAAATGATGAAGCTTATAGTTTCAATGGCATTTCTAATGATAAAAAGTACTTAGGTTTGGTGAAGCCTGTCACTACGAATGATACCGATCTATTTCTGCACGACTTGGGAAGTGGTGAGACAAAAAAGATAAACGAAAAGCAAGCAGCACACTCTATTGCAGACTTTAGCACCGATAGTAAAGCACTTTATTACACAACCGATGATGGAGAAGAATTTGCCTATCTCGTGCGCTATGACATAGCAAGTGGGGACCGCAAAAAAGCGATGCAAAAAGATTGGGATATTTCCTATGCTTATTTCTCACACACGGGCAAATATCAGGTAGTTGGTGTGAATGAAGATGGCAAAACCGCTATCGAAGTATTGAACACAGAAGCGGGTAAGCCCCATCAATTCCCAAGTTTTGAGAGCGGTGACCTCACAGGAGTTAGCATTTCAAAGGAAGAAGATTGGATGGCCTTTTATGTAGGGAGTTCTAGTTCGCCGCGTAATTTATATGTCTATAATTTTGAGTCGGGTGATGTGAAGCAACTGACCAACACGCTGAACAAATCCATGAATGCGGATGATTTAGTAACGGCAACCGTAGTGCGCTATCCTTCTTTCGATGGCTTAAAAATTCCAGCGATTTACTATAAACCAAAGCAAGCTTCGGCAGATAATAAAGTTCCAGCTTTGGTCTATGTGCATGGCGGGCCTGGTGGACAAACGCGCCAAAATTATTCTGCTCGTATCCAATACCTCGTCAATCATGGCTATGCGGTGTTAGGCGTGAATAATAGAGGAAGTAGCGGTTATGGGAAATCATTCTACCAAATGGATGATCGAAATCATGGCGAAAAAGACTTGCAGGATTGCGTGTGGGGTAAGCATTGGTTGGCAGAGCAAAGCTATGTTGATAGTACAAAAATTGGCATCATTGGTGGCTCTTATGGTGGCTTCATGGTGATGGCTGCCTTGACTAGCGAACCCGATGTTTTCGATGTAGGGGTCAATATTTATGGCGTTACCAATTGGCTACGTACTTTAAAAAGCATTCCGCCATGGTGGGAATCCTTCAAAGATGCGCTTTATCAGGAAATGGGTGATCCGAATACTGCCGATTCTTTGCGGCTGCATAAAATTTCGCCTTTGTTCCATGCTGACCAAGTAACAAAACCACTGATGGTGCTACAAGGCGCGAAAGATCCTAGAGTACTACAAGTCGAATCGGATGAAATCGTGGAAGCCGTGAAAGCAAGTGGTGTGCCTGTGGAATATGTCCTGTTTGAAGATGAAGGACACGGCTTTGTGAAGAAAGAAAATCAATTGGAATCGAATCGAAACATCCTAACGTTTTTGGATAAGCATTTGAAGCAAGAAGCGGTGGAGAAAGATTAAGATGTAATCATTATGCAGTTAGGTTTGTAAAATATTGATTTTCAAACTAATTGCCCAAGGCTTATCATTTTTAAAGAGGAAAGGGAATAAGTACACTGTAAATTTAAGTGGTTCTTTGACAATTTTTGCAATTAATGGACGGGCGACTTTAAGCTCGCCTTCCATTTGGGCAGTAGTTAGTGGACAGTCGAGCCAAAGTCTACCGTCCACCTGTGCGTGATTTGCAAAAATTGTCAAAGAACCGAAAAGAAAAACGAACGATAGATAAAGAAAATTTAACTTTTCATCCTATATACGTTAATCCATCCTATTG
>CALGLY010000239.1 GCA_937959095.1 uncultured Saprospiraceae bacterium | reverse complement strand
TATCGTTCGTAATAAATCAGGGTTCGTCAAAAACTGTGTTTCCAATTCAAAAATATCCAAATCGTACTCCCTAGAAACAACATCTTTCTTTGAGCGATCTAGTAATAAGGATAGGTCTAGGCGTAGTTCTGCATCAAGCTTCTTTGCCATTCGCAGTCCAAATGCGTATTGAAACATTTGGTTGCCCATCCCGCCTTTTAGTCGAACAATTATCATGCTTCAAAGACTTTTATCGCTTTTTGAATACGATTTAAAAAAACGCTATCTAGTCCATTATGCACGGCTAATAAATCTATGCCGATGTGCAATAAAATGTAGTTTTTACTTAAAAAATCCTGTGCTGCTTGCAATTCATCCTTCGATAAATGATGATACTCAAATAGTATAAATTTTGACTGATAGATGGATAAATCTAATTGAGAAAGAATTTTCCAATCGTAGCCTTCTGCATCTATGTGCAAAATATCAATGTTCTTAATCGCATTACGTTCCAGAAGTCGCGGTAGCGTGATGCCTTCCAATGTTTCTGAAATAATGAAATCCTCTATGCGTTCACCCAATCCTTTGATGATATTATCTTTATCGAAAGACCCCAATTGGTCGTACCAATAAGGTAAGTCAGGAAAGGTCTGTTTCGCCTTAGCATCCACCCAATAGAAAGGCAATTGTTCTCCCTGATTGATGGCTACATTTTCTAAGCGAAAGCGACTTTTATCCGTATAATTTGCTTGCAATCGCTCAAATAAATAAGGAATAGGCTCTACGAATAAGCCTGTCCATAGCGGATTTTTTTGGAAAAGTTCATATAACGGATCGCCTGTCTTGCCATCATTTGAACCAATTTGCACGATTTGCGTCGCTTGCCCTCCTAGTAGTTCATTGAACCAAAAGGCAGCATAACGTTCATCTTTGATGAAAGGCTTCGCGAATAATTTTCGCTTAATTCGTGCTAAATATTTCCGCATAAATTATCTAGTTTGCTTTTGCTCTATCATTGCTTTCAAAGTGTAAAAAAGCTCAATTGAAATATGAATTACCACCAAATAATGCTTAATATTGAAATCAATTTTTGTTATCAAATACACACTTCATGAAAAAGCTTAGTCGCCTAGCGAATAGGTTCTTGCAGCCATTAGGTTTTCAAATTACTAGATACAAAGAGAGCGACGTTCTAAGTAATTGTTTATTAAAGCTACAAAAAGAGCGACCTATAAAAACAGTGTTTGACATTGGTGCAAACATCGGACAAACCGTAGAGCAATTTCGTAAATTGACTCCCAATGCGACTATTTATTCTTTTGAACCTAGTGAAGTTGCTTTCCAAGCATTAAGCCAAAAAGCAGGTAAATACGTCAAAGTATTTCAACTTGCCCTCGGCGAATATGATGGCAAATCCACTTTATTCGAGAACTCTGCGGATGTCACCAATTCGCTGCTTCCCAATTCGGATGCTATTACAAAATATACACCGGCGGCAATGTGCGAAGCTATCGGACAAGCAGAGGTAAAACTCGCTCGTTTAGATACTTTTTGTCGAACAGAAAATATTTCTGACATTGACATTCTCAAAATAGATGCACAAGGCTACGAGCGATTTATTCTTGAAGGTGCAGGTGAATTACTGAACCCAAAATTTGTTCGTACTATTTTGATAGAAGTGCTATTTGTTAGCCTCTATGAAAATCAAACTTGGTTCGACGAAATCATGTCCGAATTACGTGGACGCGGCTATCGTCTATTCGGATTTTCCGAAATTTCGAGGAGCAAGAAAATAGGTTGGCGTTGGGCAAACGCTATTTTCATTGCTGACGACGATGACTGATTTCTACACGCTCAATTCCTTCATAATTCGGCGACTTCATCACCAAAATACCATCCCAACTGTAGGACTCATCCACATTTGCACTCGCTATTTCCACAAAACTATACTTGCTTTCAAGTAAGGCTCTGCATTGCTCATGTAGTTCATTGGAATGCGTGGAAACGAAAACATAACCTATTCTATTTTCCGAAAGCATCCGTTCGCTACCATGCAACATATCCAATTCGTAGCCCTGAATATCAGAATGCAAAATATCTAGAAAGTCGAGTTTGTATTGCGTACAAATTTCATCAACACTTCTAATATTTTGTGCTTCATTCGGCTTTGCTCCAATACCTGCATGTATGAAAGTACCATCTAGGTTATTTAGCTTAAAATTTTGCTTTCCATAGAAAAGATTTCTACGCTCTGGCTCGACCATATAGCAATTTGCATCAGGAAAAAGCTGCTTGAACCAAAGCGAATAAAATGCCCAATAAGAGCCTAATTCAAGCATCGTTTTTTTGTTGCTATTTTGCTGCATAGCATCCAACACTGCTTGAAAGACCTTTTCCTCCTGTGGTTCATGTACCCCTTTATTGTCAATGAGCATTTTGAGTAATGGGAAATTGTAATAACTCAAAGGATCAATCTCAATTCCATTGTGCATGATGAGTTTATCCGCTATCAATTGCCCTGCTTGTTCTACTCTTACAATGGCAGTATTGTCTGGACATTCAAGCACAAGATTAATTCGATCCATCCAATAATCCTGTTGTTCTTTCGTCAAGTGAGCTAATAATCCATTTCGTTCTTGTATTTTTTTCTTCAAATCCGCCAACTTCCGCGCACTATGCCGATTGAAATAGGCTGCGTATAGCGAATCAGGCGCGTACTTTGAATGAATAACACGCTTTGCTACTTTAGATAAAAAGCTCATATTATGACTGATAAAATCATTCCTCTAAATCTGCTAATAATTTCTCCAAAATTTCCTCTACCGCCACCGCAAATTCCGCAATCGTTGGCTTCTGAAAAATAAGACTCAAAGACAAATCCAGTTCAAAAGTCTCATTCGTGCGCGCCATCAATCGGATAGCGGCTAGTGATGTACCACCTAAT
>CALGLY010000238.1 GCA_937959095.1 uncultured Saprospiraceae bacterium | reverse complement strand
GTACAAACTGGCGAGCCCAACGAAGGAAGCCCTTCTTTTACTTTCAAAGCGAATCCACATGATGCCAAACGCTACGAAAAATGGCGACGAACCAACGTTTTTGAGCAGAAGCAGCAAGGCTGGTTTGGGGTGCAAGTGCGCGTTTATTTGGGTGATATTTCTGCCGAAAAAGCGCGAAAATTTGCTGCTTTAATCCAAAAAGTAGCAGCCGATGATATTCGTATAACCGTCAATCAGGGTATGTTGATTCGCTTTGTGCGAGAGGAAAATTTACCACACCTATTCAATGGATTAGAAAAACTAGGGCTAGCCGAAGCAGGCTTCGATTCGATTTTCGACATCACAGCTTGCCCAGGCACCGATACCTGCGCCCTCGGCGTGACAAACAGTACAGGACTTGCAGGAGAATTAGAAAAAATACTAGAGCGAGAATATCCCGAATTGGTAGATGAGCGCAATATTAAAATCAAGATAAGCGGCTGCATGAATTCTTGCGGGCAACACATGGCGGCAAGTATTGGGTTTCATGGGAGTTCTATCAAAAAACGCCCGCTTGTGATTCCTGCAATGCAAGTCGTGATAGGCGGCGGCGTTGATCCAGAAGGCAAGGCTTTTGTAGCAGAAAAAGTAATAAAAGTACCGACCAAAAAGGTGCCTGAGGTGGTGCGCTACCTCCTGAATGATTATAATGAAAAGAAGGAAGAAAACGAGTATTTCAATAATTACTATTACCGACAAGGCAAGAAATATTTCTATGATTTATTGAAGCCCTTGGCAGCTATAGAAAGCCTAGAAGGTGCAGACTTTTTCGATTGGGGGCAAGACTTTGCCTACAAGCAAGAAATTGGAGTAGGGGAGTGTGCCGGCGTGACGCTTGATGTGGTCGGTACGATTATTCAGGATGCTTATGATAAGGTAGAATTGTCTAAAGAAGCTTTAGTCGGCAAAGCCTATGCTGATAGTATTTACCACAGTTATACCGCTTTCGTAGTAGGTGCAAAAGCCTTGCTCCTTAGTGCGGATGTAAAGTGCAATACGCACCGAAAAATTCTTTCTGATTTCCAGACACATTATTTGGATGAAGGTGAATTTTCTTTTGAAGGTGACTTTGAAAGCTATGTATTAGCCATGAAGAAGCAAGCTCCAAATGAAGACTTTGCAAAGCAATATGCTGTAGCAGCTAGGGCATTTATGCAGCAAGTCATTGCAACACGTGAAGCGCAACTAGCTGAAACGGGCGAGGAAAAATTAGTAGTTGCCAATTATTATAAAGCCTAAATAACATTCAAAATAAATTGAAAATGGAGAATGGAAAATGGAAAATTAAGACGGCTAAAAAGTTGCCTAAAATCACCCTCGTAGGCGCAGGGCCTGGTGATGCAGATTTGATAACTAGAAAAGGAATAAAGGCTTTGCAAAGTGCGGATGTCGTGCTATATGATGCGCTTGTGAATATCGAATTATTGGAGGAAGTACCCGATACGGCAATTAAGATTTATGTGGGTAAACGCGCTAATAAACACGCCTTTAAGCAAGAAGAAATCAACAAAATGCTAGTAGCTTATGCCTACAAACATGGTCATGTGGTGCGGCTGAAAGGAGGAGATGCCTTTGTCTTTGGACGTGGGCAAGAAGAAATGGCTTTTGCAAAGCAATTAGGAGTACAAGTGGAAGTTGTGCCAGGTATTTCGAGTTGTATTTCGGTAGCAGAATTGCAGCATGTACCCGTCACTGCGCGAGGAGTGAGTGAGAGTTTTTGGGTGATTACAGGTACTACGCGTGCTGGGCAACTGTCGCGCGATATTGAATTGGCGGCGCAATCTACAGCTACCGTTATTATCTTGATGGGTATCCGAAAGTTAGAAGAGATACGGCAATTATTTATTAAAGAAGGCCGCTTCGATACGCCTGCTATGGTGGTGCAAAATGGCTCTAGAGTCAATGAACGTAAAGTCGTTGGGACGATAGATACGATAGTGGAACAAGCACGGGAAGCAACGATTGGTACGCCAGGCATCATAATAATCGGTGATGTGGTGCGCTTGCATCCTGAATTTGTGGAACAAGCTATCGAAGAACAAACGCAAATCATTCAACGCCAAGCCGCATGAGAAATCCATTGTATCCCATTTTTTTGAAGCTCCATCAATTGCATATGTTGGTAGTGGGGGCAGGCGAAGTAGGGCATGAAAAAATGTCTTTCATCCTGAAAAGCAGCCCCGATGCGCGTATCACGATGGTCGCGCCTGAAATTTCGGATAAAGTCCGCGAACTCTTAGCCGAAAAGGAAGGACATCACGTAACGATTATTCAGCGTCCTTTTGAAGCAAGTGATGTGGAGGGGAAAGATTTAGTAGTTGCCGCTACGAATATCCGCGAGCTAAACCACGAAGTACAGCGCATTGCGAAGCAACAGCAAGTCCTTGTAAATGTAGCAGATACGCCCGATTTGTGCGATTTCTATTTGGGTTCTATTGTCACGCGTGGTCCGCTGAAAGTTGGCATTTCCACCAATGGACAATCGCCTACTTTCGCGAAGCGATTCCGTCAGTTCCTAGAAGCAGCCCTACCCGAAGAAGTCGAAGATTTGATCGGGCATCTAAAAATTGTCCGCGATCAATTGACGACGGATTTTGAGGGCAAGGTGAAGGCTTTGAATGCCATTACAGCTAGTTTGGTGGAGGAGGAAGAATAGCGTTACAGACAAAAAAGCCTGACAACAATGTCATCAGGCTTTTCAGGAAATCTATAATATTCTCTTTATCATGCCTACTTTAATTTATTCTAGTTACCAATTCACTCATAGGTTTACGCACCTTTACTAAGTTCACTAACCAATCCTTTTCCGCATCTTTGTACCCTATAGGCAGAAGGATTGTGCTTCGCAAATTCTTTTCTCTCAGCCCTAATATTTTATCTAATGCAGCAGGATCGAACCCTTCCATAGGCGTACTATCTACCCCTTCAAATGCAGCTTGGGTCATAGCAGCCATCAAGGTGATATACGTTTGGCGAGCGGCATGTTCAAAATTCACTTCCGCATCTCGTTTTGGGTAACCATCCAAAAGCATTTGGCGATAGTTTTCCCAACCTTCATTTTTGAAGCCTCGAATTTCATTCGTTAAATCAAACATATGATTTATTCGGTCGGCTGTATAATTATCCCAAGCAGCGAAGACCAATAGATGAGAACATTCGGTTACCTGCCGCTGATTCCAAGCAATTTTTCTTATCTCTGCTTTAACTTCTTTGTTGGTGACAACAAAAATTTCAAAAGGCTGTAAGCCACTTGAGGTAGGAGCTAATCGAATAGCTTCTAAAATAGTATTGATTTTCTCTTCTGGAACGACTTCGCCATTCATTGCTTTGGCAGCATAGCGTTCATTCAACTTCTCTAAAAAACTCATGGTATCTTATTTTGCCACAAAGGTAGCATTTAGCCAATTTCTAAAAATTGATGTATGGTAAGAAAAGAGGTTGTTGCGTTGCTATCTGCTTTTGGCTTCTACTTATTAGCCACCAGTTTCTTTCTTTAATTCATTTAATATTGAATCTACAGGAACATCCTTTTTCCGCCAATAATCTTGATAATATTTTAGTTGTTCTTCCAGGTTGATTTCTTCCCCTTTTAATCTTCTTTGATAGCTATCCAAAATTATTGCTGACATATCATCTGAATGGAATACCCCCATTTTATATAAACTTTCAGCCAATTTTGAATTGCCCCATAATCCCCAATTATTTCTTAGATACCTTCCAAGTCCATGATGGACATATCCTCCGAATTCCCCATCAGGTAAGCATTTTATCCATTCTTTCATTTTAGGATTCATA
>CALGLY010000237.1 GCA_937959095.1 uncultured Saprospiraceae bacterium | reverse complement strand
GCATTATTCGACTTAACATACAAGACAATTATGGGCAATGAGCGACCAAATAAAGGCAAATCATCCAATCAACATAAGCTATTCTTATAGGAAAGCAATAGCACGCCCCTACCCTATCAGTCACCGAATAAAAACAACTCCTACCAACTCCAATAACATTTGCATCTGCTCTTGGAATTGGTAGGAAGTTCTTGGTATAAGTAACTATCCTAAAAACGATACCGCACACTCCCCTTCACAAAAAACGGCACGCCAGGTGTAAAGTGTAATTCTTCTATTGGCTCAGGCTCTCCTTTCAAGCGCGATTCCGTTGCAAATTGTGCTTCATTCCATTCTTCGTTAAATAAGTTTTCGATATTCAATCCAAAGGTGACTTTTTTGAAGGCATAAGACGCGCTGAAATCCGTCACGAAATAGCCGAGGGCTACGATAGAATTGTCTTCATTCGCAGGGCGATTTTTGATATAGCGATAGCGCAAACTACTCTTGAAACCACTTGGATGTCTAAAAGTTAGTCCACCTACCGAAGTCAAATCGGGCGCAAGCGGAATGTAATTTTCTCCTACTTCCTCCTCTACAGAACGAGCGTAGGTGTAATTAATATCACCATCCAAAAACAGATAATCATTCAACTGATAGCGTAGCGATAAATCTAGGCCTTGCCGTACCGTCTGCCCACTTGGCTCTACAATAGCCGCATCTCCGACATAAACAAACTCTTGTTCCAAGAACAAATACCAAAGCGAAGGACTGATCCAAAGTCGGGAATTCGGTTTCCAAACTGCACCCACATCTGCACCATAAGCAGCAGGTAAAATGCGCTCACCGCTTTGTGCCACCACTACCCTAGTGTCGTTGGAATGGAAACCTTTACCTGTTTTCAGGAATAGCTGTAAACTTGCACTAGGATTATAAATTACATTCAGTTTGGGTAATACAATTGCTTTCTGCTCCGAAAGACTCGTGTAAGCCGTCTGCAAATTATCTCGATATTGATAGTCAAAAGCATCGACACGCAGCCCTGCATTAATCAGCCAATCTCCGAAGTCAAAAGAAGCATCCAAGAAACCGTATACATTGGTTTCATCTACATCACCAAGCGCGAATTGCTCCAGCGTCGTCTTCCGATTGGTGGTATGTGACAGTTCCACCTCATTCACATCATCATAGCGAAAACCGATACCTGCACTTAGATTCAAATCTGCGCTACCTGCCTGCATTTCCTGAAACAAAGTTGAATTCATTCCATAGATACGACGGTCTTCATACTGCCGAATTTGGTCGCTATTTTCAGGGTCTTCTAGAAAAAAAGTGAAATTAGAAAATAGCTCAAAATCATAATGGCTGAAATACGCATTCGTCTTCAAAAACAAATCGTTATTGATGATCTTCGTGTGTCCAATAGCTACATTTGTTCGGCTTGTGTTGCCGCCTTCTGTATCATCCACTGCACCGAAGCGCGTAATCGTCCCGCTATCCACAAGGCGTTGCGGAATTTGTCCTGATGCATCCCAATTACTCTGAAAACGCGAGAATAGTACCGACAGACGATCTCCATTATCCATCTCCATGCTATATTTCCCCATCAGATTGATGCGCTTGAAATTTTGTGGGGACTCGAATGCGCCATCGCTACTCAAATACTCCGTTGCGATATAAGCGTTTTGTTTTTCTTGTCCACTCAAAAGGTCGAACATTCCGATTGCACGAAAAGTATTGAATTGCCCAAATTCTAAACCAAAAACGCTATTGTCTAGCTTGTCTTTAGTCTTAAAATCCACGTAGCCTGCCGTTGTAAAATTGCCATGTTCGCTATAATATGGTCCTTTTGCAAAGTCAATGTTTTGCACCGTTTCTGGAATCAGAAAATGCAAATCTGCATAGCCTTGTCCGTGTGCGTGCGAGACCATATTCACAGGCATTCCATCCACCGAAATCGCAATATCTGTACCGTGGTCGATATCGAAACCGCGTAGGAAAATTTGCTCTGCTTTGCCACCACCTGCATGTTGCCCGATGAACAAGCCAGGCACACGCCGCAGCACTTCTTGCGAGGAAGCCACAGGTAAAACTTCTAGGTCGATGCTCGAAATAGTGTTTACGGCTTTTATACTATTAGAAACACTAATTTGCTCTAAATCAAAGGCTTCTTCTTCTAATATTACTTTTAGTGTCGTATCAAAATCCTTCTTTTTTAGGACGCGCTCTTGCGTCTTAAAGCCCAAAAAACTCAGCACAATCGTATCTCCTGCGATTGCATTTTGCAATTCAAATTCGCCGAGAGCATTGCTGTGACAGTGTTTTTCGCCCGACTTGGTATAAATATAGGCATCTATAATAGGCTTATTGAGGTCATCCGTGACTTTACCTTTGAGTATCTGTGCAGATAAGCTATTACCAATGCAAAGGAATAGTATTAGATATAGTATCTTTTTCATGATTGTCTTCGCTAAAATTAACTGAATTGGATGCGCCCTTCCTCCACAAATCACTTTTTCTTATTGCCCCTCCTACCCGCCTGCTCCGCGATAGGGCAGCTAAGGCATATGAGAGCCACATAAGACCAGCAATTATCATTATGGCACTTTAAACAACTATCATAGCAGTTTGGAAATGCTCAAGCAGTCTAAAGTAGTTATTCTGTCTGTTTGAAGACGAAAAACGGTATCCATTGATGTAATCTGAGGGCAAGAACCCTCCTAAGGAATGAACTACACCAACTGTGGAGGCGGACTAAGATGAGTCTGAAAACAGCTATACAGAATGGTTTGAGGAGGAAAGTTAGCGTTGTTAGTTATGGTTTCCCAATGCCGATTTAATTTTAGTGTATTTACAATTTTGCTAGGTTCTTCTAACTGTTGTGATAGGCTTTCTTTATCCTCTGCTTCGCGCTCTTCTTGTGCTTGCAGGAAAGCAGCTAATTGGATTTCAGCAACTTCTTGGGTATGTAGATGTGTAGCATCGTGTTTCGTGTTCATCCCTGCATTCATGACCTTTGCAGTGTAGGCAATGGAATGAAATAGCTCACACACAATGCCATTCCCTAGCATCCAAGCATAGCTGAATACAAGTAGATAAATAAGGAAAGGACAATATGTATGAAGACGCTGCAACATAATCGGAAAGGTAAGGCTTTTTTCGGAGAAGTGGTTTAGATGTTTTGTCAAAAATCAAGACGAAGTAGTACTGGCGAAGCCTCAAAAGCGTGTTTCGATGCAACATAACATTTATAATTTCCATCTAAAAAACATTCTTTCAAGTACCATTTTTGATCTTTCACTAGTGCAAATGCTCTACTTTCATCTACTTCAAAAGTCTTTAATCCTAACGAAAACCCCTGTCCTATTACTTTCAAAACAGCTTCTTTGCTTGTCCAATAATCATAAAAAGCAAGTACTCTATTTTCAGATGCTGTGACTAGAGACCATTCTTTAGTTGTCATC
>CALGLY010000236.1 GCA_937959095.1 uncultured Saprospiraceae bacterium | reverse complement strand
CTTCAAGGAATTATTAGCAGATGGTGTATGGAGTGCAGCTATCAAGTTGCCGGATTATATCAACCCAACAGGATCTACTTCTACACATCCGAATATTGGTTACGATAAATCAGAAGGTACAGAAGTGCTTTACTTTGCTTCCGATATGGAAGGCGGCAAGGGAAAGATGGATATATGGAGAAGTAAAATAGCGGATGATGGTACAGTAGAGGAGCCAGTGAATATGGAACAAATCAATAGCGAAGAGAATGAAGTAACACCCTTCTTTCATGATAAGTCACAGACGTTTTACTTTTCTTCGGAAGGTTTGCAAGGATTTGGAGCTTATGACATCTTTGAAATGAAGAAAAAAGATGGCGCATGGGAAGATCCTGAAAACATGGGTTCACCAGTGAATAGTAGCTTGAATGATGTTTACTTTTCCTTGAATCAAGATGGCTCTCAGGCTTATATGGCTTCCAATCGAAAAGGCTCTATCTATATCGATCCGAAAGATGAAATTTGCTGTAATGATGTTTACAAGTTCGAGTTCAATGTACAAGTAGAAGTTTTGGTTTCTACTTTTGATGGACTATCAAAAGATGAATTGGCTGGCGTAACCGTGACCGTATATGAAGTAGGGGAAGATGGCGAACTAATAGAAATAGAAATGCTAACGAACTTGGAAGATAATGAATTTCCATTCTTCCTAGATCGCGGCAAAAAATATATTATTGAAGGCAAGAAAGATGGCTATGTCATTGCAAAAGAGGAATTATTTATTCCAGAAGATGCACCTGACCAAATCCTTCAAGATGTCTATCTCGACCCCATTACTGTTGATTTGAAGGTATTGGTCTATGACTTAGATTCAGGCTTACCATTGAACGGTGTGACGGTACAAATAGTAGAGATAGATGAAGAAGGCAATGAAAAAGTAGTGCAAGAACAGCTCAATGAAGTAGGTAACGATTATCAGTTTCCATTGGATAGAGATAAGCGTTACGTGATTCGAGCTACGAAGCCAGCCTACAAACCCTTGGATGATCTAGAGCTAAGTACGTTCGACTTAACAAAGTCAGAAACCTTCTTAGCGGAATTGCAACTAAAGCGTACAGGCTTCTTGGATTATCTGCCATTGGCTATCTACTTTGATAATGATTATCCTACGCCAGACTCGAATAGTAAAACGACTGAAGATGGCTACGAAGATTTGATAGATGCCTATTACGCAAAGAAAGAAGAATATAAATTACTCTTCACCGAACCAATGACGCAAGAAGAATCCTTCTTGACGGCACAGCGTTACGAATCTTTCTTCGAGCGAGAAGTGAATCAGGGCTATTCCGACTTACGCGAATTTGCAGGCGCGCTTTTATCTTTCTTAGATAATGGCAATCAAGTTCGCATCGTACTGAAAGGTTTTGCAAGTCCGCGTTCTACGGATGCGTACAACTTCAACCTAAGTGCGCGTCGTATCAATAGTATCGAAAATTTCTTCCGTAGTTATAGCCGAGGTTCACTGCTACAGTATCTTAATGATGGTCGCTTCGTGATTGAGCGCGATCCATTGGGAGAACAACAAGCACCGAACTTCGTAATAGATAAAATACAAGACGAGCGAAACTCTATCTTTAGTTTAGGAGCATCGCTAGAGCGTCGAGTAGAAATTATAGAAGCTGAGATTATTCTTGGCGAAAGCGATGGCTCTCAATTCGAGATTAAAGGAGAGGGGCAACGTTGATTTGAATGGGGAATTGAGAATTGAGAATTGAGAATTGAAAATGGATAATTAACTCCAGTTATAGAGCAATCTTGAATTAGGTAAAATGCTAGTGTATTATCAAAATACCTTCTGCTTTCTACCCTCTATAAAGTGGTCATGCAACGTACATTAATTATCCATTTTCAATTTTCAATTCTCAATTATTCATTCTCAATTTTTACACATTGACAATTGAAATCCCTGAATATGATGAATCAGGACAAAGGATGGACTAAATATAGTCCATTTTCAGTATTTAAGCTTGCAGTATTACTTGTATCGTTTACACTTTTCATGCCTTTTAACGCTCATGCGACACACATCGTAGGAGGGGAAATTGGCTATCGTTGTTTAGGGGATGATCAATATGAAATTATACTGAGCGTTTATCGAGATTGTATTAATGCAGGAGAAGATACAGAGTTTGATGACCCTGCATCAGTAGGGATTTTCTTAAACTCTACACAAGCATTGGTCGATACCTTTCCTATGTTTTTTATGGGAGATGATACCTTACAAGAATTTTTATTGGATGATTGCTTGATGGTGCAAAGCCCTGTTTGTGTTCATACCACTACCTATCGGCAGGTGATTACGCTGCCTTTTGTGGAAGGGGGCTATGAATTAGCCTATCAACGCTGTTGCCGAAATGAAACCCTCAATAATATCGTAGTTCCAAAGGAGACCGGGGCTACCTTCACTATAAAATTAAGTGAAGCCGCCTTGATGAATTGTAATAATTCACCACAATTTCGAGAGTGGCCGCCCATCTTTGTATGTGCCGATCAGTTTATATCCTACGATCACTCGGCCTTCGATATGGATGGCGATTCGCTAGTCTATAGTATATGCACACCTAGTGCAGGAGCTACAGAAGCTGTGCCAAAGCCAAGTATTCCATCTGCACCACCTTATGATACAGTAGTATGGAATTCACCTACTTATAGTTTGGAAAATATACTAGGTGCAGCTGGTCGTCCTTTGAGTATCAATCCTCGAAATGGGCGAATCATTGCACGGCCAGGCATTATTGGGCAATTTGTAGTAGGGATTTGTGTAGAAGAATACCGAAATGGCGTATTGCTTTCCGAAACAAGGCGAGACTTTCAATACAATGTAGTGCCTTGTGCTGAAATTGAAGCAGATCCTATCATTGAAGATGGCGACTTTATTTGTGAAGATTTTACTGTTACCTTCT
>CALGLY010000235.1 GCA_937959095.1 uncultured Saprospiraceae bacterium | reverse complement strand
TTATCCTCATCCAAAATATGATTTTTCAAGTAAGGACGTATGACTTTTATCAAATCGAGTTCAGGTGAAAGTTGGTAGGCATTACCGATTAGTAATACAATCGTTCTATTTAATAAGATATGCTCTTTCGGGATTTGAATTTTATTAGAGACTTCCCGAAGACTCACTTTTTTTAGTAAGCCTGCTATAGAAGACAGCCCCGAATTCAGTCTTACGTTTTGGAAATTGAGTCCATCAAATTCTACTTCCTCTTGTAGGAATTCCTTGAATTCCCCAATCAATTTTTCCACAAATTTTATGGATGCTTTATCTGAACTTAGAAAGCCCATTTTTCGGAGTGCAAGAACGGTGGCTTCTGTATCATTCCGAATGACGGCTTCTATCAAATCAGCGAGAGCTTTCTTGAACACGGGGCGCAGATGGGCTACAGCACCAAAATCGAGTAGAATCAATTCTCCTTCTTTATTCAATAGAATATTCCCTGGATGCGGATCGGCATGATAAAAACCATCTACAAGCAGCATTTTGCAAAAGAGTTCGATTAAGCGTTTAGCAACATCTTCTAAATCCAGATTCCATTGCGCTAACTCTTCTGTATGTCCAATATTTACGCCTTCGCAGTAGGTCGAAACCAAGATTTTAGTCGTACTATATTCGATGTATACTTTCGGAATTTTCACGCGCAATTCTGGACTATTTTCCAGACTTCTTGCTATTTCCTGCATCGATTCGGCTTCGCGTTCATAGTCGAGTTCATCTTCTATCATCAGGCGCACCTGCTCATAAGTGTGTTCCAAGCCTTTCATGTTCATGAAAAAAGCATGGATTTTCACAAGATTTTCGAGTATTTGTAAATCTGCTTTCGCGATAGTATCTATATTCTGATGCTGAATTTTCACTACGACTTGCTCCCCTTCTAGTTCTGCGCGATGCACTTGCCCGATAGAAGCCGCAGCAAGCGGTGTTTTATTAAAGTTGGTGAAAACTTGGTCTGGATTTTGCCCTAGTTGTTGCTGAATGGTATATTCTATTTCTTGGTAAGGACGAGCTGGTATTTTATCCTGCAACTCTTCGAGAGGTGCGCGAAATTCTTCCGGCAAAACATTAGAAAGATTGGAAATGAGTTGTCCAAATTTCACAAATAAGCCCTGCAATTCTTGCACCCGCTTTTTTATACGATCTGCATTTTTGAGGTGTACTCCTTTAATGCGCTTATCGAAATAAACTTGCCCCAAAAACTTACTTCTTAGATTTAGCCAAGCATAGCTCAAAAATACCCGAAAAGCAGTTGCATACGCTTTTCGTTTCCGTACACTTGGCGAAAATATTTTCTGATTAGAAGGCATTGGTAGAAGTTGTGTTTAAAAAATCGGATGTTCCTCCCAAAGATAATTTTTTTCTTATAAGTAAGCATTTGGTCTAGTACATCGCTCCCTAAGAGTATGTTTAGAGATGACAAGTTTTTAATTTTTTTACAAAAATACTCCAAGAGAAGTTCTCCATCGTTGAAACCGCAGGGCTGAAATCAATAACAAAATTTATTCAGTCCACCAATCCATTGGAGAGAGAGGAAAATCATAAAAATTGTACATTTATTTTTCTTCCACTAGATCTTATTCTGAAGTATTTTGTATTGCATGGAAAAGAGTATTTTGATACTATTTGAGGCAAAAAATCGTAGCATAGCCGTAGTTACGGTACTATTTTTTAACAAAAAATAGGATTAAAAGACCTTTTAGCTGCTTACAAAATACTTTAGAATAAGGTCTACTACTAGCGTCTTTTATGTACTTTGTGCCTACCTATTTATTTGAATTGATAATGAGTGAAAGCGATTCAATAAATTGAACTACAAAATCATTATCAATTGTCAATTTTAAATTGTCAATTTATCACCTATGTATCTTTTTTTTGATGTAGAAACCACAGGGCTTCCCCGCAGTTGGAAACGCCCTGTAAGCGATACTTTCAATTGGCCACGCATGGTACAAATCGCTTGGTTGGTTTATAATGAACAGGAAGAACTCACCGATTCGCACAACTATATCATTAAGCCAGATGGCTATGAAATTCCTTACGAATCGGAGCAAGTGCATGGCATTTCTACGGAAAAAGCGCTGGAAGAAGGAGTAGATTTGAAAGAGGTATTGACCAAATTTTCAGTGGCCATCAACAAAGCGGAATATATCATTGCACACAATATGAATTTCGATGAAAAAGTGGTCGGTGCAGAGTTCATACGGAAGAGTGTGAATCATCTTTTATTCAGTTCCGAACGCTATTGCACCATGCAGGAAGGTACTTGGTTCTGTAAAATACCAAACCGCAAGAGTGGCGGTTATAAATGGCCTTCCCTTAAAGAATTGCATATCAAACTCTTCGGAGAAAACTTCAAAAATGCCCACGATGCACTAGCAGATACCAAAGCTTGTGCAGCTTGCTTTTTTAAGTTGAATGAAATAGAAGATATTATCTAACTCAAGTTGCGAGGCAACTTTGTATCAGGTATAATTAGCGTGAGGCACTTAATATCTGATACTCTAATACAAACGCAACTTGCGTTATTTCATGCTACTACAACAAATCGCACAGCGCTATACCCAGCTTTTTCAAGCACCGAATGTATTGGTGCAAGCTCCGGGGCGCATCAATATTATTGGCGAACATACCGACTATAATTTAGGCTGGGTGCTACCTGCTGCCATTGATAAATATATCTATTTTGCATTAGGCAAAAAAGAAACTACGCAATTCGAGTTTTATTCTCCGCAATTTGATGAACACATCCAATTTGATATTAAGGACGAGGTGGAAACGATGCCTTCTTGGGGGAAATACTTACTCGCTGCCGCGCAGGAACTTCAAAAACGAGGACACCAAATAGCAGGTGCAGCAGGCGTATTGAGTGGTGATATTCCAGTAGGTGCAGGACTTTCTTCTTCGGCGGCCTTGTGCTGTGGTTTTGTGTATGGTATGAAGGAGCTTTACAGTTTAGACCTTTCTCGCAAAGAGATCGCACTGATCGCACAAGCAACTGAGCATCGCATTGGGTTGAATTGCGGACTAATGGATCAATATGCTTCCCTTTTCGGAGCAGAAAATAGTGCTTTGCTCCTCGACTGTAAAAGCCTCGAAACACAACGTATTCCACTAGAGCTAGGCGATTATGAATTATATATCATCAACTCGAATGTGAAGCATGAATTAGCTGCGGATTCGGGCTACAATGAGCGACGCGCAAGCTGCGAACGGGTAGTAACTTTGGCACAGCAGCAGGATGCTACAATCGAAAGCTTACGAGATATTTCGATGGATAGACTAGAGGAACTCACCGATGAATTGGTGGTGAAAGACTACAAACGCGCCCGCTATGTGCTACACGAAAATGAGCGTGTCTTGGATGCTAGTGCTGCCCTTCGGAAAGGCGATTTAAAAGCATTGGGTAAACTCCTGCAAGCTTCGCATAAAGGTATGCGTGAGGAATACCAAATCACGGTACCAGAGATAGATTTATTAGTTGCTTTAGCCATCTCGAATCCTGAAATACTAGGCAGCCGAATGATGGGTGGCGGCTTTGGGGGCTGCACTATCAATATTGTAGAAAAAGCAAATGCCCAGCGTATTCTTAGTAAAATAAAAGCTGCTTATCAGTTAGAAACAGGATTGAAAGCGGAAATCTATCAGGTGAAGGCTGGGGCTGGAGTGCAGGTCGTTCGATTGTGAAAAGTATGTTTGATTTATCAATCAAGTACATTGTAAATTAATACTATGATAATAAATTGGCTTTATAGGGGTACTACTTGAGTAAGTTTGACTTGACTTTTTATTCAAGCCAAACAATAAGGCAACATCCAAGAATAAACTAGACATTTGATGCTGTTCTTCATAATGAAATAGGCTTACTAATTTTTAAAAAATTAGTAAGCCTCGAAATATAGAAATCTGTGACTCTACCTGCAATTATGTAGTAAAATCATGTAGAGCCATTTTTTTACTCTTGCCGTGTAATATTCGCTCCCAAAGCGCGCAAGCGACCATCAATATCTTGATAGCCTCTATCTATTTGATTAATATTGTCGATGATACTTGTTCCCTTTGCAGAAAGCGCGGCGATAAGTAAAGCCACTCCTGCTCGAATATCGGGCGAAGTCATGCGAATACCGCGTAAGGAATGCCGACGATTGAGTCCAATAACGGTAGCGCGATGCGGATCACAAAGAATGATTTGCGCGCCCATATCTATGAGTTTATCCACAAAGAAAAGGCGACTTTCAAACATCTTTTGATGAATGAGGACACTGCCTTTGGCTTGAGTGGCGAGTACCAAAATAATACTCATCAAGTCGGGCGTGAAGCCTGGCCAAGGCGCATCATAAACCGTCATAATGGAGCCATCCATGAAGGTTTGAATTTCATAGCTTTCTTGGTAGGGTACGCGAATATAATCTTCACCTATTTCCATTTTTATCCCCATTTGTCGAAAAACTCTAGGGATGATGCCAAGCTGATGAATATTCAAATCGCGAATCGTAATATCGGATTGTGTCATAGCTGCCAAGCCAATGAAACTTCCCACTTCTATCATATCGGGGAGCATTCGGTGTTCTGTACCACTCAAGGTATCTACTCCTTCTATAATTAGTAGGTTCGAGCCGATGCCTTCTATCTGTGCGCCCATGCGGTTCAGCATCTTGCAGAGTTGCTGCAAATAGGGTTCGCAAGCGGCATTATAAATCGTGGTTTTGCCTTTTGCCATCGCAGCCGCCATCACAACATTAGCAGTACCTGTTACGGATATTTCATCCATCCAGATGTACGCGCCTTTCAGTCCGCGTGTGCGGATATTATAGACGTACTTTTCGGAATCATAGGTAAAGCTTGCGCCTAATTTTTCTAGTCCATTGAAGTGCGTATCCATGCGTCGGCGACCGATTTTATCTCCGCCAGGTTGTGGAAGATAAGCATATTTATAACGCGCCAAAAGCGGGCCAAGCAACATCACCGAGCCTCGTATTTTAGTTGCATTTTGCCGAAAGTCATCCGATTCAAAGAATTTCAAATCAATAGCATCTGCTTGAAAGCTATACGTATCAGGGGTAAGTCGCTCTACTTTCACTCCTAAGCCGCGCAATAAATCAATCAGGCGACGTACATCGACTATATCTGGGATATTAGAAATAGTAACTTTCTCGTCTGTCAAAAGTACGGCACATAGAATTTGTAGGGCTTCGTTTTTCGCGCCTTGTGCTGTGATTTCTCCTTGTAGTGGCTGTCCGCCGATAACTTTAAATGATGCCATTTTTTTT
>CALGLY010000234.1 GCA_937959095.1 uncultured Saprospiraceae bacterium | reverse complement strand
ATAGATATGTTAGATTGGGCAAAAGGCAATGCGGCGGAGGCAATTATTCGTCCTGCTATCAATCAACTAAAAACGCTTGAGGAAGCGACTATTTTTAAATTTCAAGACTTTTTAGCCGAAAAACTATATGCCTTAGACCGACAAATATTTGCAGAAAACTTGGGGAAACGGAGCTATGGTGGCGCAGGACATTTTTCGGTAGATGGATTTTTGTATTCTCGTGCTTGTGTGGTCGCTAATGGTAGAGCGTTTTATGAAAGCGTGCTACTGAATCCTAGCAAAATGCCTAAAGAATTTATGTTTGAAGCCTTCTTATATCTCGCAGCTACTGCCTCTATGCCATTCATGACCGCAAGCGTGAAGGCTTAGTGAGTAAAAAAGAAGTCGTTATAAATTATAAAGTTATTTTTGTCTGCCTAAGCAAACTAAGTGTTCGGACATATTTATCATAATTTTAAGCTAAAAAAATGCGTGTAGTCATACAACGAGTTACAGAAGGATCCGTCACGATTGAGGGTGTAGTGAAGTCTGAAATAGGGCTAGGGTTATTGATTTTAGTAGGTATAGAACCCAGCGATACACAAGAAGATATTGATTGGTTGTGCAAAAAAACGAGTAACCTCCGCATCTTTGAAGATGAAAAGGGTGTGATGAATAAATCGGTGCTAGATGTAGATGGTGCATTACTCGTCATTAGCCAATTTACCCTTCAAGCAAGCACTAAAAAAGGGAATCGCCCTTCCTACCTCAAAGCAGCAAAACCAGATATCGCCATTCCATTATACGAAAGCTTCGTGAGTACCCTCGAACAAGTAGCAGGGCGCAAGGTCGGTACAGGCACCTTTGGCGCAGATATGAAAGTACGCCTGCTGAATGATGGACCCGTTACCATTTTGATAGATTCTAAAAAGAAGGAGTAAAGAAAATACCCAAGATGCTCTTAAAGAATGGAGAATCCTCTAATAGAATGTAAGCTTCAATACGACTTTATATAGCATCCTATTTATGCAAAGCTTATATTTGCAGCTCATTTGAAAATTGCAAGCAATTATGAGCAGCAAACTACACAAAGCAATCCAAGAACGCATCCTCGTTATAGATGGGGCAATGGGAACGATGATTCAGGAATACAAACTGGAGGAGGAAGACTATCGAGGCGAGCGTTTTCAAGATTGTACGAAAGATATAAAAGGGAATAACGATCTACTTTCTATCACGCAGCCACATATCATCAAAGCCATACACACCGCTTATTTGGATGTTGGTGCAGATATTATTGAAACCAATACCTTTAGTGGCACTACCATCGCGCAAGCAGATTACGAGATGGAAGAAGTCGCGTATGACATCAATTACGAATCCGCAAAAGTAGCCAAAGAAGCAATTGCAGAATACATGGTGAAGCATCCCGATAGCAAAGCGCGCTTTGTAGCAGGCGCAATGGGACCAACCAACCGTACCGCTTCTATTTCCCCCGATGTGAATAATCCAGGCTTCCGTGCCGTTACGTTCGATGAGCTAAAAGATGCCTACTACGAACAAGCAAAAGGCTTAGTAGAAGGAGGTTCGGATTTATTGTTGGTCGAAACGATTTTCGATACCTTGAATGCAAAAGCAGCAATTTTTGCCATAGACACCCTTTTTGAAGAACGTGGTGAAACCTTGCCTGTCATCATTTCTGGTACAATAACAGATGCAAGTGGGCGTACGCTTTCAGGGCAAACTGCTGAGGCGTTTTGGGTTTCTGTAAAGCACGTAAAGCCGTTTTGCATTGGGTTCAATTGCGCGCTAGGAGCTACCGAAATGCGTCCGCACGTACAAGCCTTATCCAAAATTGCGAACACTTACGTACATGCTTATCCGAATGCAGGTTTGCCGAATGAATTTGGCGAATATGACCAAAGCGCGGAGGAAATGCAGCAATATATCCGCGATTTTGCATCGAGTGGTTTGGTCAATATCATAGGCGGCTGTTGCGGCACTACGCCCGACCATATCCAAGCGATGGCAGAAGGCGTGAAAGGCATCACGCCACGCCAAATTCCAGACACTCCAAAATATACGATGTTAAGTGGGCTAGAACCGCTTATCATCCGACCAGAAACGAATTTCGTGAATGTGGGCGAGCGTACCAATGTAACAGGCTCACGCAAATTTGCCCGACTGATTAAGTCCGAGGATTATGATGAAGCTTTGTCTGTTGCCTTACAACAGGTAGAAGGCGGCGCACAAATCATAGATGTGAACATGGACGAGGGCTTGCTAGATAGCGAGGCGGCTATGGTGAAATTTCTGAACTTGCTAATGGCAGAACCCGACATCGCCAAGCTGCCGATTATGATTGATTCTTCGAAATTTAGCGTCATAGAAGCAGGACTGAAATGTGTACAAGGCAAGTGTGTTGTCAATTCCATTTCGATGAAAGAAGGTGAAGAAGAATTTATTCGTCAGGCAAAACTCGTGCGACGCTATGGCGCAGCAGCTGTTGTGATGGCTTTCGATGAAGAAGGACAAGCAGATACTACGGAGCGCAAAGTAGAAATTTGTGAACGCGCCTATAAAATCCTTGTAGATCAAGTTGGCTTCGATCCGCAGGATATTATTTTCGATCCGAATATTTTTGCAGTAGCTACAGGCATCGAAGAACACAACGGATATGCCATCAATTTTATAGAAGCGACCCGCGAAATAAAGGCGCGTTGTCCGCAAGCAAAAATAAGCGGTGGCGTGAGTAATATTTCCTTTTCTTTCCGTGGAAATAATGCGGTGCGCGAGGCAATGCACTCGGCTTTCCTTTATCATGCGATACAAGCAGGGATGGATATGGGTATCGTGAATGCAGGTATGATGGAAGTCTATGCTAACATCCCAAAAGACCTGCTAGAGCGCGTCGAAGATGTACTCTTCAATAAACGCGAAGATGCCACAGAACGCCTCACCGATTTCGCAGAGGGACTGAGAGGTAAAGGCGGACAACAACTGAAAAAAGACCTAAGCTGGCGCGAAAAATCGCTGCAAGAACGCATCACGCACGCCCTTGTGCGCGGTATCAATGAGTTCATTGTAGAAGATATGATGGAGGCACAAAAAGCCTATCCATTGGCACTCCATATCATAGAAGGCCCACTAATGGATGGCATGAATGTCGTGGGCGATTTATTTGGCTCGGGTAAAATGTTCTTGCCGCAAGTCGTGAAATCAGCACGGGTGATGAAGAAAGGTGTAGCTTATCTTACCCCCTTTATGGAAGCCGAAAAAGAGAAAGGCGCGCGCTCTTCAAAAGGTAAAATTCTGATGGCAACGGTGAAAGGTGACGTGCATGATATTGGCAAAAATATCGTGGGAGTCGTGCTAGGTTGCAACAACTTTGAAATTATAGATTTAGGGGTAATGGTGAGCGCAGAAAAAATCCTAAAAGCTGCCCGAGAACACGAAGTGGACATCATCGGATTGAGTGGACTAATCACACCTTCGCTCGATGAAATGGTGTATGTGGCAAAGGAAATGCAGCGACAAAATTTCAAAATTCCACTACTTATTGGTGGCGCGACGACTTCCAAAACGCATACTGCCGTAAAAGTAGAACAGCAATATGACGGCGTAGTCGTACACGTGCTGGATGCCTCCCGTTCGGTAGCGGTAGCTTCCACGCTTTTGAGTGATAATGAAGATGCGCGTTCCAATTATGTCTTGGATTTGAAGAAAGAATATGAACGTGTTCGTGTGGCGCGTGGCAATAGAACCGCTACGAAAAAATACATCTCCCTAGAAAAAGCCCGTGCCAATAAAGCACCGATTGATTGGAGCGCACATACGCCCGTTCGTCCTCAATTTTTAGGCACAAAAACCTTCGATGATTATTCCTTAGAAGAAATTTCCAACTATATTGATTGGACTCCCTTCTTTTCCAGTTGGGAATTGGCAGGCAAATTTCCTACTATCTTGAAGGACGAAATTGTAGGCGTAGAAGCACAGAAATTGTACAATGAAGCCCGCACAATGCTACGTCAAATCATAGACGAAAAGTGGCTGACGGCAAAGGCAGTCATTGGCTTCTTCCCTGCCAATAGCCAAGAAGATGACTTGCTCGTATATGAAGATGAAAGCCGCGAAACGGTTCGCACCCGCTTACATCACCTGCGCCAACAACGCAAAAAAGCACCTGGGCAACCGAACTATTGCCTCTCCGATTTTACTGCCCCCGAAGGCGAAGATTATATCGGCGCATTCGCGGTGACGGCTGGCATCGGCATCGAAAAATGGATAAAACATTTTGAAGCAGACCATGATGATTATAGTGCAATCATGCTAAAAGCCCTCGCGGATCGCCTAGCAGAAGCGTTCACGGAATTGCTGCATGAGCGCGTGCGTAAGGAATTTTGGGGCTACGCCAAAGATGAAAATCTGGATAATACAGCTTTAATCAAAGAAAAATATCGTGGTATTCGTCCCGCGCCGGGCTATCCTGCTTGCCCCGAACAT
>CALGLY010000233.1 GCA_937959095.1 uncultured Saprospiraceae bacterium | reverse complement strand
GCATTTATGACTGCTTCTTTTTCCAGTTTTCTTCGTTACAAAATCGGGCTTCATAACCAGTTATGTTCCCAATTTTACGCCTCGAATACTAAAAAAATAAGCTTAGTCAAAATACAAATAAACTTTTGTTACAGTGTACTAAAATCTATTATGGAAGAACTAAAGATGCTTTGTTTCAAGTTATATCGGTGTAATTAAAGTGGAAGTTGGAAGTACTTTAAGACTATTTCTAACAAGCTACTAACAACAACCATTATTGTATAATTAACAAAAGTTACCACACTATGGCTTGGACAAAAGTTGTCGAAAACAAGATTGAAATTATTGATTTCAAGGTAATAGAGCCTAAAGCATACTTCTACCGAGAAGATATTATGCTTGTTTTTACTCAAAAAAGAGGAAGCGAAGATGATAAAAAGATTAAAGGTATCCAATTGGTAACTGTTCGGATTTACGAAAACGATAAGAACCTACCAACAGGAGCTAGTGAAGGGAACGAAACCGTGGAAACCCACGCACTAGTTGCTACTATTTCTAGCACACAATTCCGTGCTGATGGGATAGATACCGATCAATTATTATTTTCCGAAGGTTCAAAAATTGCCTTGCCTTGTCCTGTATATGTCAAAACAGTAGGCGGTACAGAAGTGGATCTAAAAACTGATCCTTTTGATAAAGCAAGCAAAGGAATTGATTGATCGCAGGGAGTAATACCAATTCCAAATACAGATTGGTATACATTTTGAATGAGTGAATTTTGCTAATTTAAAGAGTTGTTTAGATTAGCAAAATTCCTTCCTTCCTTAAAAATCAATCTTTATGCCCACTAAAAAAACAAGTAGCGTTTCCTTCCTTCAAACACTACAAGCAAACATCATCCATCCGAATGATAAGCACTATAATCGTTGCGTATTCCTGCAATTTTCTAATGCCTCATCTGATATATTAAGGACGATCTTGGCAGATGCTTTTCTCTGTAAATTTCGTGTTACTACCGCTGCTGATATTCCCCAAAAGGAATCGCTAATATCCTCTTTCTTCTTATCTTACACAGGCATGAAAAAACTTGAATTGGATACGACTTCTTTTGAAGAATACAATGGATTCAGATTGGGCATGATGCAAAATTTGAACGAAAAACAGTCGAATTGGGAGCAAAAATATCGAATAAGAAAGGATGCTATGTTACTATTAGCGTCCAATAATAAAGCTCAGCTAGAGGAAGCATATCAAGCGATTATTGTCCATTTGAAAAAGGAAGGACTACTAGAAACGATTGAATTTGAAGATGGCGAACGCCTCTATAATGAAGAAGGGCAACATATAGAACATTTCGGCTTTCGAGATGGTATCACGCATCCTGCTATCTGGCGAGTCGATAAAATTTTGGATGTTGATTATTTGAAAAAATCGTTTTTAGTAGAAGAAACAAATGGCGGATACGGCAGTTTTTTTGTCATTCAAAAATATCAACAAGACATCTCCGCATTTGAGCAAAAGATAGACCAATTAGCTAACGAACTAGGAATTAGTCCAGCCTTTGCCGCAGCACAAGTTGTTGGGCGATTTAAGAATGGAATGCCCTTACTCCTTGCCGATACGCCAGAAGCAAAAACACATCCCGAATTGCAAACAGCTATACAAGCATTCGATGCCAATCAATTAGATTATGCTGCGGATAAACATGGGACAAAATGTCCTTTTCATGCCCATATTCGGAAGATGAACCCACGAGACAAATTACTCATGTCAGGCAATTTTCACCCTGATTTCAAGAAGAAGTTCACGCTCGAAATTCTTAGAAGAAGTATTCCTTATACAGGTTCAGAAGAGGATAAAGGAATGCTGTTTATGTCCTATCAATGTGATATAAGACGGCAATTTGAGCAACTCCTGAAATGGCGCGATAAAGATACCTTTCCGAATAGAGAGATAGGCATAGGTATTGATCCCTTGATAGGAACAACTAGTCCAAGTCGGGAAACCTTACAAAGCAAATGGGTACCTACTTGGGGCAAAAAAGAACATCAAGTATTTAGTTTTGCAGATGTGGTAGAACTAAAAGGGGGGGCTTATTTTTATTGCCCTTCTTTGCTGTTTTTAGAACGGATGAAGCAAATAGAAAATGAAGAAAGAGGCAAGAAAGCCTATCGAAAGTGATTTTTCGATAGGCTTTGCTCATAAAAATAAATTATACCACTCCTAACACCAATTGCCGCACCATATTCAAGACCTGATTACTAGTATATTCAATATTAAGTAGTCGCTTTTTACCAAGTTGAAGTTTCCGAGTGACGGTTTGTTCGCCATTACTTACAGCTATCCAAATTGTACCTACTGGCTTATCGGGAGTACCACCTGTTGGGCCTGCAATACCTGAAATAGAAAGACCAATATCGGTCTTCAATTGTTTGCGCACCCCAATTGCCATTTCTCGAACACAAGCTTCGCTTACTGCGCCATATTCGGCTAAAGTCGCTGCTTGCACACCAAGTAGACCTTCTTTCACTGAATTATCATAAGCCACTATGCTCCCTTTGAAATAAGCCGAAGAACCTGAAATAGACGTAATTTTATGCGCTACAAAGCCACCTGTACAGCTTTCAGCAGTAGCAAGAGTGAGTCCGCGTTCTTTTAGCAATTGTCCGACTACACCTTCTATATTATCTCTTTCATAGCCAAAAACTAATTCGCTGATCTGTGGTACAACTTCTGCTACCAAGTCATCGAGTTGCTGCTCTAGGGCTTCTTGATTCGTTCCCATTCCAGAAAGGCGCAGACGGACTTTTCCGAGGCTGGGCAAATAAGCCAATTTTATATTTTCAGGTAAATTATTTTCAAAAGTTGCAATGCGTTTGGCTATGCGCGATTCGCCTTCTCCTATCGTCTGTATCGTACGATGGGCAATGGGCTGCACAGGGAATCGCTCAACGAGACGCGGAAGGACTTCATGCTCCATCAGATACTTCATTTCATAAGGCACACCAGGCATCGAAACCACTACAGTCCCATTCTCATCGAACCACATGCCAGGCGCAGTTCCTACTTTGTTTGTCAGTAAATTCGCATTTTGAGGCATAAAACATTGCTCTCGGTGCGCTTCGGTGGTCGTGCGTCCCAGTCGCTCGAAGAAGTGTAGAATGCGATCATAGGTTTCTTGCGAAAAGACAAAGCCTGTTTCATAGAATTTAGCGATGGCTTTCTTTGTGATGTCATCTTTCGTTGGGCCAAGTCCGCCAGTTAGTAGCACAATATCGGCTTGCTTAGTAGCACGTTCTAGCGTACCTACAATATCCTCCATGCCATCGCTGATAGAACTCATACCTTGTATACGCGCACCGTGGAGGTTGAGCTGTTGCGCCATCCAAACCGAATTGGTGTCGGTGATTTGGCCAATTAAAATTTCATCACCTATAGTTATGATATGTACATTCATCGTTTGTATTGTTTTTGCCTGTTCTCTAATAACAAAATTTATAGCTTTGGATGTGTAGTAGCTAAATATCGAAAAATCTAAACTTCTAAATTTCATTACTACCTAACCTCAGTTATCTTTGAAGACCTGAAATAATATGAGAACACATTTTTACATCCTTCTACTCTGCTGTTGTTGGAATAACAGCGGGATTGCCCAAGAGTTGGCAAAGCTACCAAAAGCTATTATATTAGATAGTATCTCCGCGCAGCTATCTATAGAAGAGGATGTGGAAGTATTCGTGGATAGGACCTGGGAAGCAAATCTTGAAACGATAAAGCAGCAGACAATTATTCCTCTTTCAAGTATCTCGGTTTTCGATTATCGTCATACCTATTGGTTGCGTTTTTATATTCGTAACTGACCTTACGCACCGCTAGGAAGAAGATTTGTTAAGTCAATTGCATGATAAAAAAAATAACAATAAACTTGTAGCTAAAAGTAGTTACAAGATGAAAAATCCAGCGTTATTAGATTTGTACAGTGAGTACCTGATAGCGTCGTTCAATTTGGCGACGGCAACAGGACTTGCTGAACTAGTGGATGAATTAAGCCATGATCAAATCAGTAGATTTTTGAATCAAGACTACTTCACCCCTAGTGATTACTGGAAATGTGTTAAACCTTTAGTTCGCCGCTGTGAGCGAGCAGATGGCATCATAAAAATAGATGATACCATAGAGGAAAAGCCGCACTCACAGGAAAATGAGATTAACTGTTATCACTGGGATCACAGTAAAAAGCGGCATATCAAAGGCATTCAAATCATCAATTTTCTGTACGAGAGTAGTATTGTAAGCACTTCCGTATTAGAAGTAGCTGATGAGAAAAGTGCTAAGATTGCAAGACACATTTCCATTCCATTAGCTTACGAAGTCATTCATAAAACGGAACAGTTTTACGATAAAAAAAGTGGCAAAGTAAAACGACGAAGTAAGCAAAGCAAAAATGCTTTAGTTCGCGAACGACTGCGTATTCTCACCTTTATGAATCGGGTGAAATTCCGATATGTGATGTGGGATACGTGGTATTCTTCCAACGACAACTTTAAATTTGTCCACCACGAACTAAGCAAGTACTTCATTACAGCTATCAAATCAAATCGTTTGGTAGCTCGTAGTAAACAAGACCAGCTAGACGGTAAGTTTTGTAAAATCGAGGAACTAGACTTACAAACACAACGCGCCATGCGAGTTTGGATTAAAGGACTGGATTTTCCAGTGCTTTTGACCAAACAAGTCTTTACAAACAAAGATGGAAGTAGCGGAAAATTGTATGTTGTTACCAACGATTTAAACCTTACTTATCAGGCTATTAATGATGCCTATGACAAACGATGGGAGGTCGAGGTCTTGCACAAAGGGCTCAAGCAGAATGTAGGATTAGAGAAATCACCTACTAAAATTGTGAGAACCCAACTCAACCATATCTTTGCCGCTATGGTTGCTTGGACAAGCCGATAGGTATCGGCTCGAATTGCTTCGTGTCAAAACGCACAGCAATCACTTTGCCATTAAGAAAATGTTGTATGTCAAAGCTGTCGAAGCCGCCTTTGAGGAACTCCAAAGGCTAAAAAAACAGCAATTTACTTTTCCTCTTTTGGAATAATAGACTGCAATATCAAGTCTGGATTTTTTTTAACAGAGCATCGCTCTGAACTATATTTTTATTTCCTTTTCTAACTTTTACCACTTTTTAGTGCGTAAGGTCAGTTAATAAGAAGCATAAACACAGTCCTTAGCAGGCGAATATGATGTAGTAAAAATATGTCGAATTTTAGAGGTAAGTCGGAGTGCTTATTA
>CALGLY010000232.1 GCA_937959095.1 uncultured Saprospiraceae bacterium | reverse complement strand
ACAAGAATATAAATGCCATCATCTGCTGCTGAACCATCGCCTAATTTACCAATATACATCCCTGGTCGAATACGAATATGTTCTTTCCAGTCGAGGGAGCGGATATTATCTTCAGTATATGTTACTTTTGCCATGTTTTATTGTTGAACCGTAGAAGTCTACAAGACCTTCGATTTTTATTAGCATTTTAGTTGCTATAAATTTATCCACTAAAGGGAGTTTAGAAGATAAACGCGGAATGTAAAGTTAAAATTTTTTGTATCGAAATCCAAATAGATAAAACAGCATGAAAATACTAATGGTTTGCTTGGGCAATATTTGTCGCTCGCCCCTAGCAGAAGGCATTATGCAGGAAAAAGTGGCAGAAACTGGCTTAGGTTGGGAAATAGACTCGGCGGGTACAGGAGCTTGGCATATCGGCAATCCGCCTGACCCCCGTTCCATTGCCGTAGCTCACAAGTATGGTTTGGATATTGCAAATCAGCGTGCAAGACAGTTCAAAGCGAAGGATTTGCAGAAATTTGACCTGATATTAGCAATGGACAACAGCAATCAAAGTGATATTTTGCGCCACGCTAAAAATGATATAGAACGAAACAAAGTACGACTCATATTAAGCTATACGCACCCCAGCGAAGAGCGTTCTGTACCTGATCCTTATTGGGATGATAATGGTTTTGAAGCAGTGTTCGCGATGCTGGGAGAAGCCTGTGAAATGATTTTAAAAGAGCATAATTAAATGATAGACTACAATCCAAACGATACTATAGTAGCATTAGCAACGTCTGTAGGAGTAGGCGCAATTGGCGTAATACGCCTATCAGGAAAAGCGGCCATTTCGATAGCCAATCAGAGTTTTTCTAAGGATTTAAATGCTAAAAAATCACATAGTTTGCATTTTGGGAAAATATTGGATGAGGAAAAAAACATTATAGATGAAGTATTAATTTCTTTATTTGTAGCGCCAAAATCCTACACCAAAGAAAATGTAGTAGAAATTTCCTGCCACGGCTCGAATTATATTATTCAGCAGTTGTTAGCCTTATATATGCGGCAGGGCGCACGCCTCGCACAGCCAGGAGAATTCACACAACGTGCCTTCCTGAATGGACAACTCGACCTTTCGCAAGCCGAAGCCGTAGCCGATTTGATAGCGTCCAACTCCAAGCAAGCCCATGCCATAGCCATGCAACAGATGCGTGGTGGCTTCTCCAATGAAATAAAAGAACTCCGCCAGCAACTCATTGATTTTGCCAGCCTAATAGAATTAGAACTGGACTTTTCGGAAGAAGATGTAGAATTTGCGAACCGCGATGAATTGCGAAAACTGGTAAATACGATACAGTCGGTTATTCAAGGTTTGATTCAGTCTTTTCAACTCGGAAATGCGATAAAAAACGGCGTGAGTACCGTAATAGCAGGGCGACCAAATGCAGGCAAGTCTACCCTACTCAATGCCTTGCTGAATGAAAATCGCGCCATCGTTTCCGACATTGCAGGTACTACGCGCGATACGATTGAGGAAATTCTAAATATTCAAGGTGTTGAATTTCGCTTAATCGACACCGCAGGTATCCGCGAAGCCCAAGATCAGATAGAAGCGATTGGTGTAGAGAAAACAATGGAAAAAATCGCACAATCTTCTATCCTACTCTATGTCTTCGATGTAATAGAAACACCGCCCGAAGAAGTCGCTAAGGATATTGAAAGTGTTTATAAAGAAGGAATGCAGTTACTTTTGGTAGCTAATAAGATGGATTTAAATCCCTACGCTGAATACAAGCACTACGAAGAAGCATTGTCTATTTTCAATCCAGACGGACAAGTTGCTCAATTCTCCATTCAAAATTTCATTCCTGTTTCCGCCATCAATAATATGAATGTGGAACATCTTAAAAACACGCTTTACAAAACCGTTATCTCCGAAGAAATCACTAGTAATACGATTGTCTCGAATAGTCGGCATGTAGAAGCCTTGCATAAATCTCATGAGAGTCTTGATGCTGCACTCAACGGTATGGCTTTGGGCGTTAGTTCGGACTTTATTGCGATGGATATTCGACAGGCTTTGCATCATCTTGGAACGATCGTTGGCCAAGTGACAACTGATGACTTGCTTGCTAATATTTTTAGTCGGTTTTGCATCGGTAAATAGAACGATTTATTTGGGATGAAAAATCAATGCAAGTTCTAGTTAAAAAGTGACTCTTCAATATAAAATGGTAGCAGAAGAGTGCGTAGAATCCTACTGATTCTTAGCTGACTGCCATACCTTAAACTCTCCAAAACCAATCATTATCAGACTTGCAAGTACTGTAATAGTGAGTATAGTACTCAATGCCCCAAAAGAAAGGAACGTAGAGAGTAATAAATAAAGCGTAACTGCTCCCAACAATAAGTAAATACCATAGCCTACTTCTTGAATACCGCCGAGGGAGGTTTTCTGATATTTATGCGGGAAAAGTCGCTTGTCGAGATAGACAAATATGCGATCTTGTAAGAAACCAATGAGAATGATAACGATTAGCACAGCAAATACATCGGGTACTTGTCCGCGTCGCCCTGCCGTATAAATTAAAGCACCTATACCGCCGTCTTTATTTAGGAGTTCTGCAATGATGATATATGTCCAAGAAATAGCCGTGAGTACACGAATATCATCTATCAATTTCGACATCACAGAAGGGAAATAAACCGTTTTTATAGTTTGCCAATCGGTAGCTCCTAGCGTGAATGCCATTTTCAGATAGACATCTTTTACTTCAAAAATGCGCTGTATCACTACAGGGAGCAAATACACGATAATACCAAAGGAAAGAAAGGCGATTTTCATGCGCTCTTCGATACCAAACCAGGTGATGAAAAGACCAACCAAGGCAGTGAGCGGCAGATAGCGTAAGGCATCTACCTGCTTGCCAAATAAGCCTCTAAACAAGGGATACAATCCAATCAGGAAGCCTATTGGTATACAGATAAGTACAGCCCAAAAATAGCCTTGCAAATTTCGCCAAATGGAGAGCAATGTATTCGGGATAAGTCCTTCTTCTTGTATTAAATCTGGAAATGCTTGTACTACTTGCAAGGGAGTAGGTAAAATTGGGTAGACCTTCTTAAATTCGGTCGCATTCTCGAAGCGCAAAGAATCGGCGCGCAATAAAGAATCGCGATTGATTCCCTGTTCTGCCGCCTCTGTTTCTGTAGGAATACGCGTAGTATAACCTTCCACCACAGGACGTTCTAGTGCAAAAATTTCTGCTAAAGCCCACCAGAAGATAATTAGTAACACTAAACCTGCTATTCCTAAACCGATGCTTTGTGTGGAGCTAAGTTCGCCACGTAATTTAAATAACATTTCCTATCTATTGGCAGCGACCAAAAGTATATCTACTCTACTTTCTACCTGCTATTACAAATTTCAAAAAAGGAAGATAAGCGAATTTTAAGATAGTGCCTAAAATTACTATAGTATTTTTTATTTGTATTGTACTTTCGCGGCTCAAGTTTTAGCGCAAAAAGAAATTATGAAATATAGAAGACTAAGCAGCAAAGAGCTACAGGAACTACAAAGTGAGTTCGTTACCTTTCTAGCGTCAAACCAAGTAACTGCCCAAGATTGGGAAAAAATAAAGGAAAATTCTCCCGAACGAGTGGAATCACTCATTGGGCTATTTAGTGATATTGTATTTGATAAAATATTGAAGCAGGTAATGTATTTAGAATTGAAGTCGCCAAATGAAATGCGCTTATTTCAGCTTTTTAAAGAAAAGATAGAAATGATTGGCTTACGTTTGGAAGGGGAATCCAATTTGGACTTCACTCAAAATCTCGCACCTGCTCAAATGATGCAAGAACTCCAACAGTCTGATGCAAAACTACAGTTGTATACCGCAGAACGCAGCTATAAAAAAGAACGAAATAGCGAGGCTTTTGAATTAATGCAACAAGGCGCATTAATTTCCAAGGATGGAGCGTTATTTAAGACACTAAACGCGCTCAAGAAATAACAGATATTTAATCCGAGAAAGACTTTTGAAGTCTGTCTGCCGACAACGTTTTCAAAAACTTCAAAAGTCTTTTCTCGAAAACTAATGTATTAACCCGTACATGATTTTCATCTTTAGGGTTGATGCACTAGTCTTTTGGCGAAGAAGACCCCTTGGCAGTTGTATCTTTTGCAGCAGTTTTGGGAGTCGGTGCTACTTCATCTTCAATATCAGGTTTACGTTCCCAATGTGTGCGTTCTTCATTCATAAAAGTAAAGTCTTCTGGAATAAAAACACGAACATCAACCAGTTCAAAGACTTTCCGTTCTACTAGTTCTCCATTCACTTTCCTACGAACTTTTATATCTTTTCGATCTTGATCTTTCGACGCAATCGTAAGAATCATACTTTCATCAGGACGCTCCGAAAGTGATTCATATCGCCCTGCCTCCATCATGTGTTTTACTAAGCCAGAAGACGCATCAAAAATATTAACCGTCGTTTCT
>CALGLY010000231.1 GCA_937959095.1 uncultured Saprospiraceae bacterium | reverse complement strand
TCGCGATCATTACCATAAAAAATATAGGTCGAAAGCTGTGGCGCAAACTTCTCTACTTCGCGTTGCCAATTGTAGAGCAAGCTTTTCGGCATCACAATAAGGGTCGGTTTATGTTTCTTTTTAGTGGAATAAAGCTCTGCTAAAAGCGTGATGGTTTGCAGGGTTTTTCCAAGCCCCATATCATCTGCTAGACAGCCACCAAGTTTGTAGTCATTCAGGTAACTTAGCCACTTAAATCCCTGTTCCTGATAAGGACGCAAGGTGGCTTTTACTTTCGGTTTTTTCTTTCTCTTTTTTGCTAGATCATTCAGTCCGCTATAAAATTCGCGCGGCTTTTGGAAGGCTTCGCGACTTACTTTTTCGTCTATTATTTCCTCCACGATTGGCATATCGAAAAAGGAAATTTGTGCCTTTTTGCCCTTCTTCTTGAAGAGGCGTTCTAGGCGACGCATATACTTCTCATTCACGAGAGCATGTGAGCCATCGCTTAGTAGCACATAGCGATTTTTGTTGTATTGATTGAGGACATCGAACAAGTTCATTTGCTCACTACCGAAGTCGAGCGTCACTTCACCTTCAAAGAAATCAATGCCATGACTCAAGTTCATTTTCAAGGCAGGCGGCGTGGTATTTATCTTATAGGATTTCAGTTTTTCCGCTCCAAATATCTGATAATTCACCAAGAGTTCGGGCAATTCATTGTAGATAAAATTAGCCGCCGTATCCTTCGGAATGATAAACATTTCCTCTTCCACGATCACGCTACTGCCACCGCGTCCTTTCTTTTTTGGTTCGTGTTTTCGGAGCAATTTATGAATGTGCTGCACAATACTTTCGATGGGTTCGCGCTCTATCATTTTCACATTTATGCTGCGCTCTAATTCATTTATTTCTGCATAGCGATACAGCTCAAACTGATCCAATACCTCCACGCCCATATTGGGTAGCGTCTGCCCTACCCGCATGATGAGCGAGTCATCTACGTCTATTTTTTCAAAAATAAGGCTTGGTCGCGCCACCACATAGTCCTCCTTGAAGGCGACCGTATAATCCTCATATTGTAAGGCAACATTATTGACATTGGAGAAAAATAGGGATAGAAAAACAGGCAGTTCCGTGCGATTAATTCGTGTATTGAAATACGGCAAACTCAAAAAGCTCCCTCCTAGCGGCTCTACCTCAATGATTTGTTGATTGGCAAGGATAAACATCTCATTCAACATCAAAAAATCCTCCTCCAAAGCACTCTCATACCAAAGCACGGTTTTGCTATCCAATAAGTCTTCGCTAGTCGTGCCATCGGCTTTCACTACAGGTCGGAGGAGCAATTGAACTTGTCCTTGCCCTTCCGCAAAACGCAAAGGACGCATCTCCTTATCCACAACATTGGTGCAGTTTCGGAGTTGTTCTATCAAGTAATCATACTCGGAAAGATAAAGTTGGTCGCTAGGTTTTTCCCAATCTATGAGGAAGCTATTGCGTTCCTTTATTTGCTCCGATAGGCGCAGCACTTGCCGCATTGCGCCGTTATAATTCAAATAACTGACCTCTACCGCACTCCCTTTTTTGTCCACGACTTCTAAGTACGCGCCATAGCTATCAAATTGGATTTGAAAAAACAGCGTATCTACATTTTTCAGTTCGGTACGAAAATGTTGCTGTCGTCGGAAATGATCGAAAATGTTGTTTTGCATGGATATGTATATCGCCATTCATCGCTCAATATGAAAACGATGAAAACTGTATTTCAAAGATTGGTTGAGATTAGCGAAAGTCTTTTATTTCCCCTCTATGGAAGGAGACATAAATAAATGTTCAATTTTGGATAGGTTATTTTGACCTCATTTTGTACTTCAAAAAAACTGTCTGCCGTCAGGCAGGCGCATATAGCCTAGCTACATAAGGCTTTTTTAAGTGCAAAATGAGGTTGAAATAACCAGTCAAAATTTGTATAGTTATTTTTGACTCGTTCCTATGATTCCTCCCCCTACTTTTTCGCCGTTTTTATATTCATACTCTAGCGTCACTTGCCCTTCTTTATTGTAGTAACGCATCGTGCCATCGAGTTGTCCATTTTTATAACTGGCTTCTTGCTGAATTTTGCCGCCACTATCAAAGTATTTTTTGTAATCACCATTCAGTTGTCCATCCACATATTGGAAGGTTTCTAGCGGATTGCTGAATTTGTAAGTCGCTGCGAAGCCGTGTAATTGACCGTTTTTGTAGCCTCGCTGTGCCACTATTCGGTTCTTATCATCAAACTCTAATAGGCGGCCATTCAGTTGTCCATCCAAGTAGGGCGTTATCATTTTCACCGTTCCTTTTTCTACATTGTAGGTTGTCCAGACACCTGTTTTTTGCGCGCCATTCATGAAGCCTTCTTCTAGAATTGCCCCATTTGCGTCCCGCTTCACGACGTATTCACCTGCTACGCCATCTAATTGTTCGCTGGTATAAGCACTTAAATCAACAGCTTCATTCGCTACGCTTGCGTTACCACCTGATTGTTGTCCGCAGGACAAACAAAGTGCTACCATTAGAATAGAAAATATCCAGTTTTTCATTAGATAAATAATTGCTTTAGAATGAAAATTGAAATAAAAATAAAAATGAAAACCTCATGTCTTTTGCCTAAAGATGCAGATGAAACTTGGAGGTGATTTTTCATTTTTACTTTCATTTTCATTTTTATTAAAAAAAGGGCTGATTAACTCTACCTCTATGCCTTAGAATCTCTCTGTTCTAATTATTAACCGTTTTAATTGGCTTATGCTCTTCCACGATGTCCTCTACTTTCTCTTCTACCTGCTTGAGCTTATCTGCACGTTTTACGAGCTGATTTTTGTGCATTTCTTGATATTCCATACGATTTCTGGCTATATCAATAGCACTAAATAATGCTCTGCGGAAAGAACTAAAATCTGCCATGTTCTTGCCTACTAAATCATATGCCGTACCATGATCTGGAGACGTACGTACGATTGGTAGACCTGCCGTATAATTCACGCCTGCATTAAACGAAAGCGTCTTAAATGGAATCAAGCCCTGATCGTGATACATCGCTAAGATGGCATCAAATTTCTTGTGCATCCCAGAACCAAAGAAACCATCTGCTGCATAAGGCCCCATGACGTTGATACCGCTTTTCTTCGCTTCGATGATAGCTGGTCGAATCATTTTTTCTTCCTCATCGCCCATCACGCCTTCATCACTTGCATGCGGATTGAGTCCTAGCACTGCAATAGTAGGTCGCTCAATACCGAAATCTGCTTTTATCGAAGTATTTAAGATAGCTAGCTTCTCCAGAATGAGTTTCTTGTTTAGTCGTTTAGAGATTTCTGAAACAGGGATATGTCCCGTTGCCACTCCTACACGCAAATCATCATTAAGCATCAGCATCAAGTGATTTTTTGCATTGAACTGCTCGGCGAGGTATTCGGTATGTCCTGGAAATGGGAAATTTGCCAATTGCATCGCCTTCTTATTGATAGGCGCAGTTACTAATGCATCTATCAGACCGTTTTGTAGGTCTTTCACTGCTGCTTGTAGTGATTGGAAGGCATATTTACCACCTGATTCCGTAGCTTGTCCTAGCGTAATATTGACATTGTCATCCCAACAATTGACAACATTCACTCTATTGGCTGAAAAACGCTCTGCTCCTTTGGTAGAGTTAAATTGCATATCTAAGCCCACAATATTTTTGTGATACGATACAATTTTGGTAGAGCCATATAATAAAGGCGTACACATTTCTAAGACGCGTTTATTGGAAAGCGTTTTCAGGATTACTTCTAAACCAATGCCATTTATATCGCCTATACTAATTCCTATCCTTAATTTATTCATGTATTATTTTTCCTTAAAGGTCTTCTAAATAGGTTTGAAAATATGATGAGTTGAGCATTTATTTTTATTCGTACATAAAGCTCTCCTATCTTATCCCGATACTGATAAGTAGTCGAGTTTAAATAGTTTCCTGCTAATAGTGTATTGATTTTTTTGAAGGGCAAGGCAAAAATTATTAGCATCCTTATTGGCTGGTCATAATTTTTAACGCTGCTATTCAGAAAAAGCAGTCAATAGTAGCGGAAATTATTTAAACTCGACTACTTATTTATCGGCAGAAGCGCAAAGCTATTGTAAATAGAAAAACAGGAAAGTCGCTGTTTTGCTTCTATAAGTGCTTCACCTTAATTAAACGGGTAGTTCTAGGAGTTATATTTTTTCGATAATTTTGCTTTAAAAATCTGCACATATCCTTCGATACGTAAAGATTTTTTAAGTAAAAATAGCGGAAAAAGATGCTGATAGAAGCCCCGTTTAATTAAGGTGAGGCACTTAAAACCTATAATCTTCCGAATTTTCGTGCAAATATCTGATTATTCAAACGGATTTTAAGAAAAAAAATTCGATTTGTGCGTTTTGCCTCTTTTTTTGGCGAAAAGTCTACTACTATCTGTAAAAATAAGCCCCTTAAAAGCCACAAAAAGCCACTTTTACTCCCCTACTATCCTAATAATTTCAATTGCGCCTTTCGTCGAACCTTAAAATTACTTAGTTTTGCGGGAATTAATATAACTAATAGTTAAAGCTTAGTACACTGTAAATTTGTTTTTTGATTTTTCAGGAAAAAGAAGTTGCTGTGTATTTAAGAAAATACCTTGCATTTAGTCTAATACTATTTGAATGAAATATAGTGTAAATAAACAAGAGCGATATACTGTTTTCAGTCTACAAGAGGACAACCTCAACTCTGTTGTAGCTCCTGATTTGAAATCAGAATTTATTGTGATGGTAAACGAAGGCGTTGAAAACTTAATCCTGAATCTTACAGATGTAAAATTTGTAGATTCATCGGGTTTAAGTGCGATTTTGACTGCCAACCGTCTTTGGAAGGGCGCAGGCTCTTTCGTACTCACAGGCATCGAACACGCAAGTGTAAAGAAGCTTATAGAAATTTCGCGACTCGACTCCGTACTCACGATTATTCCAACAGTGGAGGAATCTATTGAATACATCTTCATGGAGCAATTGGAGCGCGATATTAATGCAGAATAAAATTGAGAATTGAAAATTGAAAATTGAAAATGAATAAGTAAGAAGCTTATAGAAATTTCTCTACTTATAAGTCGTTCTCAATTTTCAATTTTCAATTTTCAATTCTCAATTAATATATAGTTTGACTTTTGAATTTACACCCCTTGGTGTTGGTGCTGCTATTCCTATTGCAGGTCGACATACTTCGGCACATATCCTGAATATACAAGATCAAATTTACCTGATAGATTGTGGCGAAGGCACACAAATGCGACTCGAACAACTCCAATTTCGGCGTAGTCGTATCAAGCAGATTTTTATTAGCCATCTGCATGGCGATCATGTATTAGGACTGATTGGTCTAGTTACTTCTTTCTCTTTATTAGGACGTGATATTCCGCTAAGCATATTTGGCCCAACTGGAATCAAAGATTTCATTGAGGCAAATATAAAGTATACCCACTCGCACATTCCCTACGAATTAAATATCCATGAACTTGACCCCACAGTTCATATCCATATTTTTGAAAACCAAAATATTGATGTCTATACGATTCCCTTGCAGCATCGAGTTCCTACTTGTGGCTATCTCTTCCGAGAGAAGCAGCGTCTACCTCGCATCAATATCCAAAAGATAGAAGACTATAATGTTCCAAAGACTGCTATTCGAGGCATCAAGATGGAAGGAGATGATTTTACTACGGAAGAAGGTAAGCTTATACTTAATTCGGAACTCACCCTGCCTGCTTACCCTACACGTGCCTTTGCCTATTGCTCTGATACGGCTTACTCGGAAGCGATTGTTCCTATTATAAAGGAAGTCGATTTGCTCTACCACGAAGCGACTTATCTCAATCGGCATCAGAAACAAGCAGAATTTTCGATGCACTCTACCGCCCAAGATGCCGCTACTATTGCCAAATCTGCCGATGTAAAGCGACTGCTACTAGGGCATTATTCCTCACGTTATTTGCACGTCGATTTGCTACGAGATGAGGCGCAGTACATCTTTCCAAATACAGATCTTGCTATTGAAGGCGATGTTTACAAAGTGCCACTTGAAAAAAATCCGCAAGCCTAAGTTGTATTTCTTAGGCTACAATTCCTTCTTATAAAGAATAAAGTCTATATTGGCTTGACGTTCCCGATAATTATCGTGGATTTAAGCTTTTTGATATTTAGCTTTTTATTTGGAGCTACTACTTGATAAGTAATCTAAATATCCAAAAATCTAAATTGCTAAAGCTTCTCAACTTGTTCATAATCTCCAGTTTCATCCAATTCCGATTATGAAATATATTTTTACAGTACTCTTTTTATTATCTATTACCTTTCTCCCTGCACAGCAAGATGCACTATTTAGTAAATATATCTTTAATAGCTTGACCTTCAATCCTGCCTATGCAGGTAGTCAAGATTATTTGACGATTACACTTCTAAATCGTGCTCACTGGCTCGGTTGGAACAATCAACTTAACCAACAAAGCGGATTGAGTAGTCAATCCATATCCGCACATTTACCATTCAATAATAGAGTCGGCTTAGGCGTACATTTTGTAGGTGATGCTATAGGAGCAACGCGCACCAATAAGCTCAACTTAGCCTATGCCTATCGCATTCCTTTTGAGTTTGGAACATTGTCGGTAGGACTACAAGCGGGATTCATTACATGGCAAGCCGATTGGAGCGAACTTACGTTTAAAGACACCTCCAATGATCCTGCCTTTCTCGAACAGCAAGTGAGCAGCTTTCTACCAAGCTTTGGGACAGGTATCTATTTTCAAGCGGATAGATATTATGCAGGTTTTTCAATTCCGTCTTTACTAAACCTCCCATTGCCTTCCGAAAGCAATGCCGATCCGAATGTGGATGCCATAGCGCGTTTATATCCCACGCTTTTCTTTACAGCAGGTGGCATTATTCCAATTTTGTCGAATGAATTGAGTCTAAAGCCCTCC
>CALGLY010000230.1 GCA_937959095.1 uncultured Saprospiraceae bacterium | reverse complement strand
ATAAAAAAATACAAACTTGATTATGACAGACAAGTATTAAAGCAAAATATCTACTACAAAAAGCAAGATGGAATTGCCAAATTATTAATTTCTAATAAGCGAAAATTATTGAAATTATTTGGAAATTCGGGAAAGCTCATGAAAAAGTATATATCAGAGCATAATCTTAATTTTCGCTCTGAAAATGACCTTGTCAAAATATTTGATTTCTATAATTCTACAAGTGGATGGGTCACTTCTGAAAATTAATTTTTGAATATTCTTTATTCCTGTAACTTTGCAACCTTATCAAACAAGGCTTATAAAGTTACAGGAATTATGAAACAAAGCATTTGCCTATTCTTTATTTTTTTTGCTAGTTTTACTATTAACGCCCAAAATGCTATCGCTACGAGTGCGCGAAGCACTGCCATGGGAGGCACAGGTCTGACCTTCAATGATATAAATAGTGCATTCAGTAATCAGGCTGGCTTGGCTCAATTGACGGAACTAGGAGTCATACTCTCCGCAGAAAGTCGTTTTATTCAAAGTCCTATTAATAATTTCGGTGCAGCAACAGCCCTACCTTCCAAGTTTGGAGTATTTGGCCTTGCACTAAGTCATTATGGAATACAGGACTTTAATGAACAAAAAATTGGGCTAACCTATGCCCGAAAACTAACAAAAGGACTCTCCTTAGGTGCTCAATTTGACTTTATCAATGTGAATATTCCTACTTATGGTGCTAAAGGTGCACTTACTTTTGAAATAGGCTTACAAGCAGCTATTTCTAAAGAAATTCAATTGGGAGTACATGTTTTTAGTCCTATAAATGTAGAGGTAATTGATGATTACGCTATCCCTACTATTTATCGAGCAGGGATAGCTTATATTCCTTCTTCCAAAACTCAACTTACATTAGAAATAGAAAAAGATATTGACTTTCCTACTCGTGTCCGTACAGGTGTGGAATATCGTTTCATTGAAGATTTTTATATGCGCGTAGGTGCTGCCACAGCTCCTACTATAGTGACCTTTGGAATAGGTGTTCAAGTTCCTTCTGGTTTAGGTATTGATATTTCGTCTTCTTACCACCAAATTCTAGGTATTACACCAAGTGTTGCTATTATTTATACGCCTAAAAAAATAGATTAATGAAGCTTCTTGTTGTAGCTGCCACCCTCTTTGAGGTACTCCCTCTAAAGTCCTATTTAGAACAGCATTTTACTTGCATTGCACCGAATATATTTGCAAAAGAAGAACTACAAATACATTTACTAATCACAGGAATTGGGCAAATGCTCACAGGCTATGCAATGGGTTATGTAATCGCGAAAGAAAACTATGATTTTGCGATAAATGCAGGTGTAGCTGGTGCGTATAATAGGGAACTACAAATAGGACAGGTCGTGAATGTCAATACAGAGCAGTTCGGAGATCTTGGCGCAGAAGATGCAGATGGTAGTTTTTTGAGTATTCATAATTTGGGACTTTTGCCAATGGATGAAGCCCCTTTTAGTGCAGGAAAAATATTAAATAAGGAAGCTAATGCTTTTGATTTTCTAACTAAAGTGCATGGCGTAACGGTAAATAAAGTGCATGGTTATGAGCCAACTATAGCAAGGGACTATGCACGCTATCAAGCCGATGTAGAAAGTATGGAAGGGGCTGCTTTTGCTTATATTTGTCGAGTACATGAAATTCCATTTCTACAAATTCGAGCAATTTCTAATTATGTGGAATCCCGCAACAGAGAAGCATGGAATCTTCCCTTAGCTATTACTAATCTAAATAAAGTATTGCAGCAAATAATAACAATTCTTAGCACCTCAATCGATAAGAGAGACTGATGAATGAGTCCTGCTATTAAATAACTCGTGTTAATTCGTAGATGTTTTTTGAGGTGAAAAAGTATTTTCCTGCAAAAAAATCCGCTCCTTCATTATACATTATGAGCGAAGCGGATTTGCTTTTTAGATCTCCTTTTGTTGCTGTTTTGGCTTACTCCTTGGATGATAAAGCAATATCGTCTCTCGAAGATATTCTTTATCCATATGTGTATAAATCTCTGTAGTCGTAATAGACTCATGTCCAAGCATATCTTGAATCGCCCTCAAATCTGCTCCGCCTTCCACTAAATGCGTAGCAAAAGAATGGCGAAAAGTATGTGGGCTAACCGTTTTAGTTAGACCTGCTTTCTTCGTAGCATCTTTTACTATCTTAAAAATCATAACGCGCGTTAGTTGTCGCCCTCTATGATTCAAAAATAGTATGTCTTCATACTTCTTCTCAATCTTACGAAAGTTTTGTCGCACTCCTTTTATATAAAGTTGAATATGCTTGATAGCCTCCTCTCCGATTGGTACAATCCGTTCTCTGTCGTTTTTCCCAATAACTTTAATGAAACCAACATCCAAGAATAGATTTGATAATTGCAATGAAATCAATTCTGTTACTCGAAGTCCGCATGCATAAAGGGTTTCAAGCATCGCTCTATTACGCACACCATATGTTGTACTAAGGTCGACTATTTCTAAAATCTGTTGTACTTCCTCCACAGAAAGAACCTCTGGTATTTTACGTTCTAGTTTCGGCCGCTTCATGAATGTAGTAGGATCATCATTGATTACATCTTCTATTAATAGATACTTATAAAAAGCTCGAATCCCAGAAATAATTCTAGTCTGTGAGTTAGCACTTAAGTTTGATTCAGCAATCCATTCTATAAATTGTTGCAGATGTTTTCGATCAATCGATTCAGGTGGAATATCAAGTTGCTTTTCTTTCAAAAAAACAACCATCTTACGTATGTCACGTAAATAGGCTTCCACAGTGTTTTCTGAAAAAGAACGCTCTATCATCAGATAGGAACGATAGCCTGTAATTTGTTTATCCCAGTATTTCAAATTTGTTTGGTATTGAAAGCCCAATAATTAAATGGTGCTTAGTAGAAAATCATTAATTAAACGATAGACTTATTATGAAAGAGAACATATCCTCTTTCATGTTTACTTATGAATTAATATTACTTTTCGTGGGTGATTATTTATGTAAAATAAATTTGATATGGGTATACTAAACAAGTATTCAATTATTGTCAAATTATGAAAAAATAATCTTTTAAATAAAAATTTGACATTTAATCTTTAAACATTTTCAAATAAAATTTCCTTGCTTGCCAACAAGGTAACAAAATAATGTCACAAAAATAAAGTAGTATGCAAAAAAAAACTTTGCAATTAACATAAAAAACCAATTATTGTTAATGTAATAGTTGTCATTGTTTAATAAAAAAAAGATTTTACAAGTCTTAAAACATTGATTTTCAGGCAATAACAATTGTCGTATAGTACTCTTTAAAAACAACTTAAATAGCTTTCTTATTTAGAGAAATATATTTTTCAACATAAGTATCAAATAGACTATTTAAATGCAAAGTCACTTTTCCAAATTTTCCATCTCCTATTTGATTGCTATCTATTTTAATAACAGGAAATGCTCCTTTTGTGGAACTAGATAAGAACGCTTCTTTCGCAGAAAACACTTCATCTAAAAATACATCTCGTACCTCTACTTTATAGTGTTTTTCGGCAAGAGTTAATATATGCTTTCGGGTGACTCCGAATAAAATATCTCGTGCTGTAGTTACTATAGTATTATCTTGTTTAACTAAGAAAAAATTGGAGCGAGAGGATTCTGAAATTAAACCATTTTTATGGTACAATACATCATGTGCATTCAGTTCTCTTAATTTTTTATTGACCAATAGGCTTGCTACATAGTTTATTGTTTTCACTTCTGCGATGTCACGAATATGTTCATGAGTCATTAGTCTATAGCCATTATTTAGCAATTCTTGTGGATAGACTGGAGGCATGAAACCAAGTATCATCAAGTTTGGCTTTTCTGGTGTATAACCATCCGATGAATTCCCTCCTGTTAGCAGTATTTTAATCGCGGAATTCGGGACATTATTAGCTGCTATCAGTTCATAAATCCGTGTTTTTAGCTGCGCTCTAGTCAATGGAATATCCAAATACATCGTGCGTGCTGAAGCCTCAAAGCGGTCGAGATAATCGTCAAAAAAAACAGGCTGTCCCTCTTTCACTAAAAAGTAATCGAAAATGCCATATCCTCGGTGCAACGCAAGTTCCGAAACATGAACAAACGATTCTTCTACAGGGGTGATAATTCCGTTTATATTATGGTACTTTATCATTTAAAACATATTGATGGTAATAGATACTACGAAACTAGCTATTAAGACAGAAAAAAGAAAGGATTGAAATGGATTTCGTTCATAGGTTTTGTAAGAGAAAGATAGATTTTAAATCGTTGGAGTTCAAATTCAGATGAACAAAATAACGATACTCATGTTAGATGTCTTGCAATTTCTAAAACACTTTTTAGCAAGAAAGAGAATAAATTTTTAGAACAAAAAATGCGACTTAGAAGCAAAAAAAAATGCTTTTATCATAAAAATTCTATCTTCCCATTCAAAATGAAAAAGGTATAATTTATAGATTTCCATAAGCACTTTTAAAGGAGGTGGCAATTGATATTCTACCCCCTTCAAGTTACAATCACTACACTTTCGTACATAAGTACCACGTTGTACTTACAATTTCATTACCGTACCGTTTCAAATTGCTTTAAGCGTAAAAAATAGAACTTATGAATAACTGCATATTATGCAGTTTCATATAGGTCTAAGTCATTCATACTAAACCGTAATACAACATTATGAAACACTTTTATTTTGCACTATTGCTAGTGCTTACCTTTCTATGGTCATGCCAACAAGAAAAGCATGATCAATTAGCAAACACCACTACTACTACAAATCGAGGCATTCAAAAGCCAGTGAAAACTTCTAAAAAAAGTATAGAAGAAAAAGTACGAACAGTAAGAGGACGTTGGGAATATGAAATGCAATTGCTCCGAAATCCGCAAACGGGAGAAATCCCCGAAGGTGTAAAAGAAGAAGCATTAAAACGTGCTCGACTTGCACCAACCTCATTAACTACTCCTACAGGAAGAAATAGTAATGATATTGTCATCACACCACGCGGGCCTGGCAACAAAGGTGGACGTACCAGAGCCTTAGCTTTCGACCAACGGAATGCCAATATCATGCTTGCTGGAGGTGTGAGTTCGGGTGTATTTCGAACCACCAATGGAGGGACATCTTGGACAAAAACCTCTTCTTTCAGTGAAATTCATAATGCTACTGCTATAGCACAAGATCCTACCACACCAGACAATTGGTACTATGGCACGGGTGAATTATCTGGAAATTCTGCCAGTGGAGATGGCGCTTTTTATCTAGGACAAGGCATGTGGAGATCGACAGATAATGGGCAATCATGGACTCCTTTAGGCAGTACACAAGGAGGTAGTTTAGAGACCTTCGACAACATTTGGGATATTGTCAATCGCATCGCCGTGCATCCTACTACGGGACATATATATGCTGCTGCAAACAATGCCATTATGCGCTCTACGAATGATGGCGCAAATTGGAGCGTCGTATTAGGCGGAGCTAATACAGCTGCTTTTTCAGAAATCATAATTACACCTAGCGGTCGCTTATATGCTGCTTTTGAAGGACTTAATGCTGATGAAGGAGTCTACACCTCAACTACAGGGGATAGTGGGGCTTGGACAAAAATAGCAGGTGCAGGTGCCGCTACTAATCCTGGCGCGTGGAATACGCCAGGCAACTATGACCGCATCGTCCTTAATTATGCTCCTAGCAATGAAGATATAGTCTACGCACTTTATTATGATAGAACAAATAGTGACTGTGGTGGCGTTGCTGCTCCTGAAGCAGAATTATTTCGATGGAATAATGGAACTAATAACTGGACCAATCTATCTGCGAATCTACCTGATGAACCAGGTTGTTCAACAGGTAATGATCCTTTTTCTGTGCAAGGCGGCTACGATCTATGTGTGGCTGTAAAACCAGATGATGCAAATACAGTATTTGTAGGCGGAACGAATGTTTATCGTTCTACCGATGGTTTCACTTCTACAGCTAATACAACTCGAATTGGAGGTTATAATTCTCCTGCGGGTTATGCACTTTATCCGAATCATCACCCAGATAATCATGTATTAACCTTCGCCCCTGGCGATGATAATACACTATACACTGGTAGTGATGGTGGCGTGCATAGAGGCGATATTACGGTAGGAACAGTAGTTTGGACGTCCTTAAATAATGACTACGTTACCTATCAATACTATCATGCAGATCTGACTCCTATAAAAGGCGATGACTTCGTGATGGGAGGCGCGCAAGATAATGGTACAACTTATTCTGATGCTGGCACGCCACACTTTGATATATTTGGTGGTGATGGTGTAGCAGTAGGCGTTATCAATACCACCCCTACTACGCTTAATGTTCTTTGTGGAGCGCAATTAGGAACGTTCTTCCGTGTACAGTCTCCTAGTAGCTTCAATAATATTGTGCCTACTGGAACTAGTGCTAGTATTTTTGTTACTTATTTTCACCTCGATCAAGATAATGTAGATCAGCTCTACTATGCGGATGGCGCAGATCTTTATCGTACGCGCATAGCATCTACGATTGCGAATGGTACAATAACGGGAAATAGCAACACAGGCTGGGAACTCCTCACAGGCGTGAATCAAGGAAGTAATATCCGTGCGATGGCGACTTCGCGTAATAATGCCTTTGGTTGCCAAGACTATGATCGTGCTGATAATGATAGACGACTATTAATTGGTTTGGAAAATGGACGTATTTTCCGACTAGATAATCCTGCATTCGGTGGTGCAGGAGCAGCTCCTACTAATGTTACCCCAGCAGGTGCATCTGGTACAGTTTATGGACTGTCTATCAATCCAGAAAACAATAATGAAGCCTTAGCGGTCTATAGTAATTATGGAGTAAATAGTGTCTATCACACTACGAATTTGAATGCAGGTAGCCCTACTTGGACGAACATAGAAGGTAGTGGCGCAGTACAAATAGCATCGGCACGTTCTTGTGTGATTGCTTCCGATGGTACACAAACACTTTACTTTGTTGGTACTTCTACAGGTTTATATTGTACGGATACGCCAAGTGGAGGGGCTACTAATTGGACTTTAGTAGGCGCAAATGATATTGGATTTGCTGTAGGTAATTCCATGCGCTACCGCCCTAGTGATCAGATGATTGTAGTGGGAACACATGGTAACGGTTTATTTATGCTAGACCTACAAGAT
>CALGLY010000229.1 GCA_937959095.1 uncultured Saprospiraceae bacterium | reverse complement strand
TATAGTGCGAAAAGATATTTTCATATGCCAACTTATTATTTTTGAACAACTCTTAAGAAAAAATTAAAACAATACGTATGAAAGGATTGAATTTATGTCTCTTATGTTTAATGAGCTTCGTATTTACGACTTGTACTTCTGAAACGGATATAAAACAGGCGAAAGCTAGTGCAAGTACGGAAGCGGAACGTCCTCCCTATACTATCGCGATACATGGCGGCGCAGGTACGATACTGAAAGCAAATATGACCGATGAAAAGGAAAAACAATACCTCGATGCACTAAATAAAGCCCTCGATATAGGCGAAGGTATTTTGAAGGAAGGCGGCACTAGTCTAGATGCTATCGTGGAGACCATTAAATATATGGAAGATGTGCCGCTATTCAATGCAGGAAAAGGCGCAGTCTTTACAAATGCGGAGCGCAACGAATTGGATGCTTCTATTATGGATGGAAAAACGCAGAATGCAGGCGCAGTTGGTGGTGTGACGATAGTGCGACATCCTATTACTGCCGCGCGCGCTGTGATGGAACAATCCGATCATGTAATGCTTACGGGGACAGGTGCAGAGGAATTTGCCTTGAAAGTAGGTTTGGATACCGTATCGAATGATTATTTTTATACCGAGCGTCGCTTTCAGTCTTTGCAGCGCATAAAAGCAGAAGAAAATCAACAAACGGGCTTTTTGAATGAGCGCGAACCGCATAAATATGGTACGGTTGGTTGCGTAGCCTTAGATAAGGACGGCAATATTGCAGCAGGCACTTCTACTGGTGGCATGACGAATAAGCGATTCAATCGCATTGGGGATTCGCCGATTATTGGTGCAGGAAGCTATGCGAATAATGCCACTTGTGCCATTTCTTCGACGGGGCATGGCGAATATTTTATTCGCTATGTGGTGGCGCACGATATTTCTGCTCGAATGGAATATAAAGGAGAAAGCCTAGCGAAAGCTGCGGATTATGTGATAAATTACAAATTGAAAAAAGCAGGTGGTTCGGGCGGTGTCATTGCTTTGGATGCGAATGGAAATGTGGCGATGCCGTTTAATACAGAAGGAATGTATAGAGCTTATGCGAAGCCGACGGAGCGAGTGGTGCAGATTTATAAGTAATTAATATTGTTGCTGTTTGCTATTGACAAGAGATCGCTAGCAAACAGCAACAAATAGAGTTAATCCACATGTATATGTTGTGGAACGCCTTGTATCCTTGCTTTTATTGATTGTACTAAAGCAGGTGAAACTTGGCGGCGTTGGAGTTTACTTTTGATAAAGTCTTTAAATGATTTTTCACGTTTTAATAATTCCATATAGTTTGGGTCAGCCTGAATTTCTTTGAGCAGTTTCCGTTCTTCGTCTCGCGGGAGTTCATTATCTAAGTACATGGTGACTTTCTTGACTAATTGCTGATAATTTCTCGAATTTCCCATCTCTCTACTTTTTTGTACTGCTCAGAACGCTCTAACAATTCCCTACACCACTTTGCTGTTCATCAATGCAACAGGGAGTACAATCACTCATGCAGGTTTGCCATGATGAAAAGAAAGAATTACCGATATGTTCGTTTATTGAAAACATAATTCGTAGGTCTAATTTATTAGAAATGGATTATCTTCTAAGCAGCATAAGTTTAAAAATAATAATAATTAAAATATAGCTAAATCAGGTTAGAAAGGTATTTACAAAAAATGACAGAAAACAATACAAATCTTCACTTGCATTAACTTCCTGTCATCCAATATTAATTTGCGCGCTTATCCTTGAAACCAAGGGACGCAGCATAAGTTTTTAATTGTTCTTTCAGCATATTTCGCGCACGGTGCAAGCGCGAGCGTACTGTTCCGATAGGAATGCCTACAATTTCAGCAATTTCCTCGTACTTGAAGTCCTCAATATCACAAAGCAAAATGACTTCTTTGAAATCAACAGGTAATGCATTTAACGCTATCGTAATTTCATCGCCCATCATTGCATTGTACATCTCAAGACTCAAATCCGTGTATACAGCGTACTTCGAAGTTTCTTCATTGCCATAGTTCGTCACCTCATCCAATTCTACTCGGTTGGGCTGCTTGCTTCGCTTACGATAGTCGTTGATGAATACATTTTTCAATATTCGGAACAACCATGCTTTCGCATTTGTACCTGCATTATAACTATCAATGAATCGAAATGCCTTTAAGTACGTTTCTTGCACTAGGTCATTGGCATCGCTCTCACTGTAGGTGAGATGATACGCAAAGTTATAAAGTGCATCAATTTCGGGCATAAACTCCGTATTAAAAATACGTAGCTGTCGTTCCCGCTGTGTTTCGTTAGCCATCATTACCATACGACATGAGTTTTAGTGCCATTGACTAAAATTACAGCGGTATATTTTTATTAAATTATTATACTTGATTATTTCGCCAATAGTCGTTTACGTGATAGTTTGCAAACCGTTAAACTCATGTATTTCTTATAAAGTTCCCACAAGGGATTTTTTTTTTACTTTTTTTACAATTCTATCACCTCTATCTTCTCCACATAGCTTTCAAACCACTTCAAAGGAGCTTGAATTTTATCGCCTGTTTTTGTATCGCACTTAAAAAACAGATAGAAGAGTTGCAAATTATCATCCAACCTATTTATTAAATGCTGAAATCGGGCTTCTCCTTTCTCTATTTTATTTGCTAGATGAATATTTCGCCAAGCATAGAACGCTTCATCATGCAATTCTGTAATATCAAGCATAGCACGATCATCCGTGAAGTTGGCCAGAAAATTTCTAGCTAATATGGAATGATGTCGCTTCCAATCGCGTGGACGATTTTTATCCTCATCATACTTAAAGGTATCATGCACGAAAGTAATTATCCGCAATCGTTTGCGGGTAGCATCCGAGAGCAATTTTATTTGGTTGATATTCTCTAAAACTTCATGCACATGATATAGGACTTTCCCTTCTGGATGCCCATAGCGTGGGAAACCCCAGTCTAACCCTTTTAGAAATTCAGGCTGTTCCAATAGCAATTGCTCTAGTTCATTTTCTGGTTGGAATAAGTCAATAGCTTCTTCCTGTATTGCTTGCATTCTTTTTGAGTTCCATTTTAATTTTCGCTGATTTGGAGCAAATCGTTGCGTTGCAGTCATAGTTTAGGTAGTTTAGTTTTAGCTTTGGATAAAAGCAAATAAATTATCCAGTTTTCAATAGCTTTACTATTTCGTTAAACTGACGTTAAAACAAAAATAGCAGATAACAATGCTAATATACAACGGGTTATTTTGCTTATAACATAATAACTATATTATTTTATGCTTTATAAGGTTATTTTCCACTTTCTAGGTGTTGTTCAACAATTTCAGGTGGAGAAATGACTGAAAATTACTCGATTTAATAATAAGGGAACAGGTAATAAGTAACCTTCCTAAATTTAGAAAAATAAATGCCACTTATGAAACAGATTATTTCTTTCTTGTTTGCGGGGATTTTAGGTGGCTTGATTGTATTGGGAGGACAGCAGTTTCTACAGCAAGATACTGTAGAGGAAACGTCTTCGCAATTAGTTAAGCTTACAGATAATACTACTAAGGTTGTAAATGTTCCTTTCGATTTCAAAAAGGCAGCTAATATAGCGATGTCTACAGTAGTACATATCGAAGCTTCTGCTGGTGTGGAAGAAGTGAGTGATTCTGAAAATGATATTTTTCGTCATTTTTTGGATGGCTTTGGTTTTGGCGGTCCGAAAAAAGGCTCTGGATCAGGCGTTATTTATTCGCAAGATGGTTACATCATTACGAATAATCATGTTGTAGAATTTGCAAAAGACATTACAGTGACGCTACATGACAACCGCCAATTTGAAGCAAAAGTAATAGGGACGTACCCAAAAGCAGATTTAGCCGTCTTAAAGATAGAATCTTCGGGTTTGCCTACTTTACAGAATGCAAATTCGGATAATGCGGAAATTGGAGAGTGGGTTTTAGCTATTGGCAATCCATTCAATCTAAATTCTACAGTGACGGCTGGCATTATTTCTTCAAAAGGAAGAAGTATTAATGCCATTGGAAATAATCCTGGTCAGGAGCGTCAATTTGATGCTATTGAATCCTTCATCCAGACGGATGCAGCCGTTAATCCTGGAAACAGTGGTGGCGCATTAGTCGATGCGGATGGTAAATTCTTAGGAATTAATACAGCAATAGCTACACGGACAGGTTCTTTTTCGGGCTATTCCTTCGCAATTCCTGTCAATTTAGTGACACGCATTGCGGATGATATTATCGAATATGGAGACTATAAGCGCGGGATGCTCGGTGTTTCTATTTATCCACTAGAAAATGAGGATGCTAAACGCCTCAAATTAGATATTACACAAGGGGTAGTTATTGAGCGTTTGACAGAAGGTGGCGCAGCACAATATGCAGGACTTTTGCCAGATGATGTGATTGTAGAAGTGGATGAAAAAATGATCAAATCCGTGCCTGAATTACAGGAGGCGATTGGTCAGGCAAAAGTGGGAGATATCGTCACTTTGAAAGTATACCGAGAGGGTTATTTACAAACTTTCCCTGTTCGTTTAAAAGAAGGCTAAATCAAGCCTTGCACTTGTTTTTATGTAAAAGCCTACAAACTCTTGCATTTAAGAGTTTATTAACGTTTCTTTTGCAACAAAGGTGCATTTAGCTTGGTTATTAAATACAGCTAAAAGACTTGTTTAAAGTTGGTTTTTCGTTTTGTTTTGATGTGTCTGCTTCCTATTAAGGGAGCAGACTTTTTTGTTTTGAAAATGTCCATTAAATCCTGTTTTTGAAGCATTATAATCCATTCTGTTTCTCTTTCGCTTCATCTATCTCAAAGACTACTAAGTCCATTTCTACGAGCCACATCAATATGTGGTAGCATTAGTCTTATCGTAGCCTTATCTTTGTACTATGGAAGAGATTAAACTAGCTATCATAGAGGATGATAAAATCATTTCGGAAAGCGTCGTTGCTTATATGCAAGCGCATCCAGCTATCAGTATTAGCTGTGTGGCAAATAGTGTAGAAGGATTTTTGGAAAAAGCATCCAGTCCCGTGTCTCCCAAGATTGATGTACTATTATTGGATATCGGTTTGCCAGGCATGACGGGTATTCAAGGGCTTTACCCAATTCGACAAAAATATTCTGAGTTAGATATTATTATGTTGACTACCTTTGAGGAAGACGATAAGATATTTGATGCCCTTTGTGCAGGAGCTTGCTCTTATATTTCTAAGCGCACTCCACTTGCTAAAATCCGAGAAGCAATCTTCACTGTTCATCGAGGCGGCTCTTATATGTCACCTTCCATTGCCCGCAAAATTGCAGAACGTTTTATGCCCAAACCAAACAAAAAAGAGACGAACTTATCTGAACGCCAAATGCAGATAGTACAAGCCTTGGTAGATGGGTTGAGTTATAAAATGACAGCAGATAAATTAGGGATTTCCTTAGATACTGTCCGCGATCACATCAAGCGCATCTACAGAACTTTAGAAGTAAATAGCAAAGCCGAAGTCATCAAAAAAGCATTGAACGGCGATATATAAATCACCCACTAATCTAAGGTAACGTACAAGAATAAACTAGACATTTTATACTGCTCTTTTTCCCTCTAATAAATCTTAAAAAGGCACGACTACTTATTTTATCAATTGAAAACACATCATTATGTCTGATTTAATTTTCGATGCAAATATTCCTACCCCTGCTATTGCTTTAGCAGATGTGGATGGGCAAACTAAAAACGCTAATTTTATTCCTATTTCTACTAAAGAAGCGATACTCTTTCGTACCAATTCCTTGATGCGTATATTCTTTAGAAAGGAAGATTTATTGAATTTATTGAATCAAGAACATTGTGCAGGACTTCGGTTTTATCCTGCTTTCGATAAAAGCGGTGAACCTTCCTTGCTTGCGGTAGGACTAAATGCAAAGCGAGAAGATTTAGTTAGAAATATTATTCCTAGTAGAAAATCAGAAGACAAATGTTTTATTAGTGAAGGAGAAATGCCTGCTACGAATATTCCTGTAAAAGACGGAGAACAAATTCTGAAAACCATTAGTAATATGATTAAGCTTGCTAAGAAATCTGGTGCAGATAAAGAAAAAATATTTCCTTTAGTCAATACAAGTTCTAGTCAGCAGACTTTTTCAAAAGTGATGTTTACAACGAATAGTTTGGAAAGTTTACTAAAAGACAAGGAAGTGGATGGTATTTATTTTTATACGAATAAAATTAAATTTAGTGATAAAGAGGATGTCTTTAAAACACTCGGTGCAGTTGCTAGAAAAAATGGCGAAGAGGGGGATATGCTCTTGAGTGCCTTACCTTGCCCGCCACACTGTGGTGGTAATGGCTATGTAGGGGGCGAAGCGTTTTAGACTTAGAGCCTGTTGGGAGGCTACCCGTCTAAGCTTGCCCAAAGAGGAGTGAGAGATGTTGAGAAAGTGAGAGGAGTGAATAAGCCTGTATAGATAATCTCTCACTCCTCTCACTTTTTCTCACTTTCTAAGTAGGCAACCTTAGACGGCTAGCCCCCAATGCTATCACATCATTGAATATCAGCCGATTCGTGCGGTTTTGAAATAGCCATATCTTGCCATCCGCTTTAATTTGGAAGTGAAATACCACATAATGCACAAAGCGATTAGGTAGCCAACCATAAGTCAGCACAAGGTAGGTATGCGTGTTGTCATCTTGCACCAATTGAGTAAGCAAAGAGTTTTCTTCCGCTTGCGTTATCCGCAGGAAGTCTTGTAAGTATTTCTTTACAATGCCTTTGTTTTTTGCTACACTATCCATTGTTTGATTACATTTTTGTTTATATCCACTATAATTAGTGCAATTGACTCTGCCGCTATCATGTCCTGAATAAACTCTTTTAAAAACTTTCCAATACTCCAAAACTGATACGAAAAAGACTTATCTTCACAAAACAAAAAAAGGCGCAGAGTCTGAAAAAACTCTGCGCCTCTGCGTCTGTCTGCCGACTAGGCAGGTTCAAAAACAAACCCTATTTCACCTCTAAACGAAACGGCAATCTCGCCTGAATACCTTTCATATTCTTTATTTCTTGTGCCGCTTGGTAGTACGGATAGAGCTCTCCCAATTCCTCCTTCAAGATGCGCGTGCGCGTACTTTTCGGATTCATAAATTCACTGATTATAAGTTCCAAAGGATTCTTGGTTGCAGGATATTCGCGGGTACGGAAATCATCCGTTATTTCTGCGCGTTCTGCTGCTATGGCTATGGCATCATCCAAGTTACCGATTTGGTCTACTAAACCATTTTCGAGGGCACGTTCTGCTGTCCAAATACGTCCTTGTGCGATTTCATGCACCGCTTCCTTCGACATATCTCGTGCATCCGAAACACGCTGTAGGAAGATGTCGTAGGTACGCTCGGTACTCTTCTGAAACCAGTTGCGTTCTACTTCCGTCAAGCCAACCCCAGGGTTTAAGCCCGTAGAGAAATTCCCCGTTTTGATCGTATCAAAAGTGATTCCTATTTTATCGTTTAGCAATTCTTGTGCATTCGGAAATACACCGAATACACCGATAGAACCCGTAAGCGTAGTTGGTTCAGCTAAGATTTCATCGCCTGCTGCTGCAATATAATAGCCACCAGAAGCCGCTACCGAACCCATCGAAATGATGATAGGTTTGCCTGCTTCTTTCACCAATTCTAGTTCGCGCCAGATATTTTCCGAAGCCATCGCGCTTCCACCAGGCGAATTCACGCGTACTACTACGGCTTTCACCTTATCATTATCTTTTATTTTCTTAATGGCTTTCATATAGTTCTTGTCCCCAATCTGTCCAGGTCCAGGATCACCATCCGAAATGCCACCTTCTGCAAAGAGTACTGCTACGATATTCTTGCTACTTCCGCTTTTCTTGGTATTACCTGAGCTATAATCCGCTAGCGTCGTCACAGGGAATTTTTCATCCAAATCTTT
>CALGLY010000228.1 GCA_937959095.1 uncultured Saprospiraceae bacterium | reverse complement strand
TGTATTTTGACTAAGCTTATTTTTTTAGTATTCGAGGCACAAAATTGGGAACATAACTGGTTATGAAGCCCGATTTTGTAACGAAGAAAACTGGAAAAAGAAGCAGTCATAAATGCAAAGAAATTTCTGTTACAGTGTATTTACTACACAACTTAGATTAAATAGTTTATCATTCTTACTGATCTTCTACCTTTATGGTGCTTGGCAATTGATTTTGCTGTGAACGCATCCAAGCTGTATAACCACCTTGTAGATCATAGACATCCTTGAAGCCCATCTCTAGCAATTGTTTCGCCGTTTTGCCACTTCTGCCACCGCTTTTGCAATAGACGAAGGTTGGAAATTTCACATTGAGCTGTGAACGCAAATTATCTGTAAATTTTTTATCATAAAAATCAATATTTACGGCGCCATCTATAAAGCCTGCTCCATATTCCTCATAGGTCCGAACATCTACAAGCTGTGCGGAATTGGTAGCGGCTAGTTTCGCTGCATATTGCTTTGGTGGAAGTGTCTTCGCACTAGCAATATTTTTCTCTGCTTTTGCGTCAACAGGTGTTTCCGAGGCAGCCTCTACAGAAGAATTACTAGATTGACATGCCGCAAAACTTAAAAAAAGAGCGAATAAAAGGTATGAATATTTCATTGTTGGAATGCTTTTAATTTGAGTTGCTTTGCAACTTTATAAAGGGCAGAAAGTAGAGTGTTTTCTGTTTTACAAAAAATAAAAATCGCTCTACTCTCGACCTTCTACTATTTACAAATTTGCCTCTACAACGCCATTTGCATTTAGTCCATTCAAACGAACAGGTGCAATTGTATTTAGCAAATCACATTGATAAGGCAATTCTATTTTTACATAGTTATCCGTGAAGCCCGAAAGGAGCGTTTTGTCTTTATGCTGCTCAAAGAGAACTTCGCGCGTTTCGTGGAGGTGTTGCTCGTAGAAGTAACGACGCTTTTTTTCGGAAAGGATAGTTAGCATCTCGTTTCTGCGGCGGCGTTCTTGTACTGGCACTATATTTTCCATTTCAGCAGCAGGTGTATTGGCACGTTCCGAGTAGGTAAAAACATGGAGGTAAGAAATATCCAATTCCTGAATGAAGCGATAACTCTCTAAGAAATCCGCTTCTGTCTCATTCGGAAAACCAACTATCACATCTACTCCGATGCAGCAATGCGGCATCAATTCTTTTATTTTTGCTACTCGACTGGCGTATAGTTCGCGCTTGTAGCGACGACGCATTTCCTTGAGTTGCTTATTATTCCCCGATTGCAGGGGCATATGAAAATGCGGTACAAAGCGTTTCGATTGGGCTACAAATTTTATGACTTCATCCGTGCAAAGATTTGGCTCAATACTAGAGATACGAAACCGTTCGATGCCTTCTACCTCATCCAATGCTTTGATTAAATCAATAAATAGTGCTTCTTTCTTAGGCTTTTCGCCTTCTATCACTGCTGTTCCATTCCCAAAGTCTCCGATATTTACTCCTGTTAGCACAATTTCTTTCACACCTTTTGCCGCGATTTGTCGGGCATTATTTAGCACATTTTCGACCGTATCACTGCGGCTTTTACCTCGTGCTAAAGGAATCGTACAAAAGGAACATTTATAATCGCAACCATCTTGCACTTTTAGGAAGGAGCGTGTTCTATCACCAAAACTAAAGGCATTCACGAAGCTATTGGCTTGCGTCACTTCGCCTGCCTGCACCATACCTTTACCAGACGCTTTGGATAACCCATCTACATAATCAAGAATCTGGAACTTCTCTGCTGCACCTAGCACCAAATCTACGCCTTCTATATTTGAAATTTCTTCTGGTTTCAGTTGGGCATAACAGCCCGTTACGACCACATTGGCTTGCGGTGCATGGCGTAAGGCTTGTCGCACAATTTTTCGACACTTTCGATCTGCAAAATCCGTAACAGAACAGGTATTTATGACATAAATATCTGCCCCATCCTTAAATTTCACTTCCGAATAGCCCGCATCCTCAAACATCCGACCAATAGTCGATGTCTCGGAATAATTTAGCTTGCAACCAAGCGTATAAAATGCCACTGTCTTAGGTGTTGCCATATTTTACGGTCGCTTTGCCTGCCTTTCGGCAGACAGGCTTGACGGTGGACGGTCGCCCCTTCGGGCCTGCTGTCGACAGGCAGGCTTGATGGACGTTTTTGTCAACTGTCAAAGCAAAAATAGTTAATCTCGTTCCTTTCGTTTTTTGATTAGGTTTTTTAGGGAGGCTCTTATTTTTTCTGTTTGATTCTCGAAAACTTGTGAAAACCATATAAGGCATATAAGAAATTATAAGACAAAAGCGTCGTACCATTACATGTTCTTATATGTCTTATATGGTTCAAAAATATATGCATTTTCATAATTTTTCATCCCGTCTACCGTCCACCATCCACCGTATCACGTCCCCGCCATTCACTCATATCAGGACAACCATCGAACATTCCATCTACTCGAATATAGGTCGCATTGATGCGTTCTTTAATCCAAGTACCGATATATTCATTTTGCTTCGCATCT
>CALGLY010000227.1 GCA_937959095.1 uncultured Saprospiraceae bacterium | reverse complement strand
TGATGAATTAAATTTTGACACTCATAATTCATCACTCATATCTCAAAACTCATATCAATCCGAATAAAAGACCCACTTCATCATCTGCATAAAGTTGTACTTTTTACCATACAATAAAATTCCTACTCGATAGATACGTCCTGCCAACCAGACTAAGAATAAACAAGTACCAATCAGTAAAGCAAGCGAGAGCAAGACCTGCCACATAGGCGGATCGAATGCCATACGCGCAGGCATCACGAGGGGCGAAAAGAGCGGAAAGAGCGAAGACCACATCGCTAAGCTACTATCAGGCGCTCGAATCACTACGAAAAAGGTGATATAACTCGCTAGGATAATAGGAATCGTAATCGGCAAGGTGAGTGCTTGACTCTCCGATAAATCATCGCCAATAGCCGAACCGATAGCTGCAAAGAGTGAGGCATACATAAAGTAGCCTGCAAGGAAAAAGATGAAGAAAGAAGGAATCATCAAGGCCCAATTCTGATTCTGTAGCTCCACAAAAACCTGTTGCATCATTTCCATACCTTCTTCCATACCCTCCGCATTGGCGGGTAGATTGGTCGTGGGCATGTCTGCACCACTTAGCCCTGTCACCAAGCCTACGAGCATCATCACGAGTGGTATCATAATCGCCCAAATTGTCAATTGCGTGAGTCCAACTAAGCCGATACCTGTTATTTTTCCAAGCATGAGCTGGAACGGGCGCACCGACGAAATAATGACCTCCACTATGCGGCTTGTCTTTTCTTCCATTACGCCTTGCATCACCATATTCCCATAAATCGTGATAATGAGCAGCATTATCATGGTCATCGCGGAGGCAATCCCCGCTGCTATCACCGAACTCATGCTGCTAGAGGTATCTTCTTGCGATTCATCTATTGGTTTCGGGTCTATGGAAACGCGTGTCTTCAAGGCAGCGAGTTTCACGCTATCCAATTCGAGGCGTTGGGTTTTGTAACTCGTGATGTGGTCTTTCAGCCAGCCCCGAACGCGTTCTTGCATTTCTAGACTGGGCGAATCTTCAGAATAGAAAAAGACGGTTAGCTTTTTATCATAGGCACTTCCCAGCGCAGGTACTTCCAGAATCCCGTCGTATTTCAGGGCTTCCATATTATCTTTTATCGTCACCAAATCTTGCGAAGCACGCATAAGCACGACATTGCCGATGCTATCAAGTTCAAAATTTTCGAGGATCTCTCCCCTATCCAATACCGCGATATTAAAGCTTTCGTCGCTTTGGTACATCACCATCATAATCACTACGCCATAGAAAACGGCAAGCCCTATAGGCATCAGTAAGGTGGTTAGTATGAAGGAGCGTTTCTTGACGCGCGTGAGGTATTCGCGCTTTATAATGAGTGGTAATTTATTCATCATTCGTAAGTTTTTGACAGATGTGAGACCCGCCTGCTCCGCGAACGGGTCTCACATCTATAAAATTATGCGCGATTTACTTTCTTAATAAAAATTTCATTCAAAGAGGGTAATACTTCATTGAAGGCTTGCACCTGCAGACCTTTATCTAGTACATGTCGCAGTAGAATATTGGAATCTTCTCCTTCTTGTAACTGCACGGCGATAGAGCCTGCCTTTCGTTCCAAAATATTGAAGGAAGTATCCAAACCTACCGGCAATTCACCCGCATAGTTGATGCGGAAGAGATTATCTTTATAGGCATTCTTGACATCGGTTACGCTGCCTTCTAGTATTTTTTGTCCTTGATTGATGAGGACGATTTGCTCACAAATTTCCTCTACTTGCTCCATACGGTGCGTCGAGAAAATGATATTGATGCCCTCTTGACTAAGTTTATAGATTTCATCTTTGATGAGGTTCGCATTCAAGGGATCAAGTCCAGAGAAGGGTTCATCTAGTATCAGTAGTTTCGGACGATGAATGACCGTGGCGATAAATTGAATTTTTTGCTGCATTCCTTTCGAGAGTTCATCTACTTGCTTTGTCCACCAGTCTTTTATCTCGAATTTTGTGAACCAACCACGTAATGCTTCCAAGGCTTCCTTATAGCTCATCCCCTTGAGTTGTGCGAGATAAAGAAGCAAATCGCCGACCTTCATTTTTTTGTAGAGTCCGCGCTCTTCGGGCATATACCCAATTTGCGAAGGGTGGCTGCTATTCAGCTTTTCTCCATCCAAATAGACCGTACCTGAGTCGGCACGTGTAATCGTGGTGATAATACGGATGAGGGATGTCTTGCCAGCTCCATTTGGACCGAGTAAGCCAAAAATTTTACCCTTCGGCACATCGAAAGAGACATGATCGACGGCGGTGTGTTTTTCGTAGGTTTTCACTACATCATCGAGTCGTAATATTGGATGCATAAATTTCAATTTTGCTCGAAGGTAGGAAAATGCCCATAAGCACGCACTCGTTTTGGACAGTTGTTGGATTATCATAGACGAAAGGTAGGAATGAGAATGGATAACAGGCATATTCCCATTAGTCGCAGAGAAAAACAGAAGGTCTTATACCAATCTATAGCTGAATCACTATTATTTGACATACTGTATTCGCCTAGCCGTCGGACGCTTGGCAAGCGTCCGACGGCTAAAACTATGCCATTTTATGATGAACTAGCTATACATCCAAACGTTGCATTAGAGCAATTGGATTGGATGGAAATAGAATAGCCCAACTCGGTTTACCAATCGAGTTAGGCTAGTGCTTTGTCAAGTGTTGAACTCTTGGTTTATCTAATGCCAGCAATTCTCACTATGGAATTTTGAAGGGAGAAAGAAGTCCTTATTTTGCCTTCTATTCCATTGCCCCGTCCTTTAGGGCGGTGGTCTAAGATAAATAATTGCCTTGGCTTTAGCCTAAAACTGCGTCTCGGTGGTGGACTAAAGTCCTTTTTTCCCTTTTTCTCCAAGCTCCCCGACCTAAAGGACGGGGCAATGGAAAATTCAATTTCATAATGAGAATTGCTGATCTAATGCACTAAAAACTGCTTCGTCAGTAGTTCCTCTTTCGTTTGTAGCTGCAAGAAATAAAGTCCTTCCTGTAACTGTGATACATCTACTTTATTCAAGAAAGCTGGTTGTTGTATCAGTTTTCCTTGCACATCATAAATGCGAAATCCGATAACATCCTGTGGCATATTTTCTATATAAATATAGTCGGATGCTGGATTCGGGTAAAGTGCGATTTGACGTGCAGCTAAACTCTCCAAACCACTCACTGTAGCAAAAGAAAGACTGCTAGAAGTCGTGTAAAGATTATCGCCTGATTTTGCACCATTTCCATCTGCATCAATCGCGCTAACATAGAAGGTAACGGCACCTACATCGCTGCTTGGAGCAGTCCAATCGAGTGACCACTCTGCTTGTGCGTTGCCATTAGAGGTATGTGTTACATATTTTCTATCCGCTAGTATATTGCCCGCTAGTTCTTTCATGGCATCGGTATCGGTTAGTGTCCAAGTACCTGCATTATTGTTTGCTTCATCCAAAGCAACAATCTGAAAGCCATTTTTAGCAGCTTGTACATCTTCTAACGATACTTTGAGGCTATAAGTAGCATCTGCTTCGTAGGTTTCAGTAGTACCAGTTAGTTCTAGTTTCAGCATAGCACTACCTGTATTGGGATCTACATTGTGGCAGCTACTATTCCCACAGGTTTGTTCGTCTGGCGCACCTGTCGATTGCACTTGTCCGCCTGAAGAAAATCCAACTAAAAGTGCGAACAAGACACCGCCTGCTAGTGTAATGATTCCTTTTTTCATAAAATTCTTATTTTAAGTATTCCAAAAAGTGTGATAGTGATCCAATGTTGTAATGCTACAATACAGTAATATTTTCTTATTAACACCTTGTAGCATTACTGCATTCACGCATTGTCCCGAGATTAACCCAAATATAGTATGCTATGTTTAAAAAACGAAGGTGATTCGTATCAAATAGCGTTTAACTATCGGCTTCTCGCACAAAGATGTGTTAAAGGGAGAACGGAAACCTCCTCATAAATGAGGATTGAGCAAAAATCCCCCTTTATGAGGAGACGAAGAATCGGCAATAAAAAAAAGGGCAGAAGCTTCACAACTTCTACCCTCTGAATGGTTTATCTTATGCAGCGATATTACTTTCTCTTACCGCCGTCTAATTCGTCTTGTAG
>CALGLY010000226.1 GCA_937959095.1 uncultured Saprospiraceae bacterium | reverse complement strand
ATTACTTGTCCTTCTTTACCTTGAAAGTCGTGTTCCATGAGCCATTCCCGTACAAATTCCTTGGAAAGCTGTTTTTGTGGCAAGCCTTCTATTTGACGTTGTAGATAGCCTTCCTTATAGAAATAGCGCGAACTATCAGGCGTATGGATTTCATCTATGAGGTATATTTTTCCATCGCGTTTTCCGAATTCATATTTGGTATCTACGAGTATTAGTCCTTGTTCGGCGGCCATTGCTGTACCACGCTGAAAGAGGGCGCGGGTGTATTGTTCTAGTAAATTGTAATCTTCCTCGCTCACGATCTCTTGCTTCAAAATATCCTCGCGCGAAATATCTTCATCGTGTCCTTCTTCTGCTTTGGTCGCAGGGGTGATTATTGGCGTAGAAAAAGGATCATGTTCACGCATCCCATTGGGCATAGATACGCCGCATAGCTCGCGTGCGCCTGAGTTGTAGGTACGCCAAGCATGCCCCGTGAGGTAGCCCCGAATCACCATTTCGATACGGATAGGTTCACACAATAAACCGACCGAAACATTAGGGTCGGGTGTAGCCATCAGCCAGTTCGGAACAATATCTTTGGTCGCATTCAAAAAATGGGAAGCAACTTGATTCAGTACTTGTCCCTTATAAGGAATCGGACGCGGCAAAATATGGTCGAATGCCGAAATGCGGTCGGAAGCAACCGAAATTAATAAATCATTGTTGATGGTATATATTTCCCGAACTTTACCGCGATAAAAGCTAGTCTGATTTGGAAAGTTAAAATTGGTTGCTCCGATATAGTTTTGACGACTCGGCATTTTTCTATAATATTTGTCTGTATAATAGTGGCTAATTTAAGAGATTACCGTCTCTATTATGTATCGAGTCTGTAGTAGAAAATTAAACCTAATACATTGTACTTAATACCTAATACTAGCCTCCTTCTGATGGAGACAAAAGTAGATTCATTTTATTCAATTTCACAATTTTGATCAATACTTTATATTATGTCTTATACTAAAAATTTTATTTTCGGAATTATAGGAATCGTGTTATTGGGTAGTTGTTCACCTAAAACGCTACAATTCCAGCTTCAACCAGAAGAAAATAGTACATTCACTTATCGAATGATATCAAATATTGAGAACGCTGTAATGGTGATGGGTACAGATCAAGCATCCACGATAGCGCAAACTACCGATTATGAATATAAAGTTCAAAAAAGGAATCCTGATGGTACAGTAGAGATTACAGCAACAATCAAAAAAATGCGCTTGGAACAGGCTGCTGCGATGGCTAGTATGGTTTATGATTCAGAAAACCCCGAAGCTAATAATCCTGCCAAAATGATGGAGCGTATGAATACGCTAATTGGTAAAACATTTGATATTAAACTCAATTCAGCAGGAGAAGTACTATTAACCAAAGGAGAAGATGATATGTTCAAGGGACTCTTCGAAGGAATGCCGAATGGAGAAGCCATGGAAACACAAATAGAAGCTCAATTTGGTGCAAACAATGTGGCAAGCGGTTTACAATACCTAACAGGATTCTATCCTAAAGAAGCGGTAAAAGTAGGCAGTACTTGGGTGAAAGAAACTACTAAGAAAGGGACATTGCCAATGCTTTCTACAACCACTTATACCTTGAAAGAACGTAAAAATGGTATTGCAATCATTGATTTTTCAAGTAAATTAAGCAATGACCCAAATGCAGAAGCAACAGAAATGATGGGAATGGCTGTGACCTATGATGTAGGCGGTACACAAACGGGTACTATCAAAGTAGATGAAAAGACAGGCTGGGCAAATCGTACCGATATTAATCAGGATATTCAAGGAAGTATGCTAATGAAAGGAGGTGCTATGGGCGAAATGAAAGCAATTCTGAAAATAGGTGGTAAGCACATCTATGAAAAAATATGAAAAAATGAGCAAAGGTAAACTCTACCTTATTCCTACTCCACTGCATGAGGCGGCATTACACACCATACCGCCTTATGTAGTGGAAATACTACATAAATTGGACTATTTCATTGCCGAGCGTGCAAAAACAGCACGGCATTTTATTAAGGCAACGAAACCTCCGCGTCCTTTACAAGTCTTGACCGTCTATGAACTCGGAAAGCATACGCCACCCGAAGAATGGCAAGAATTCCTTGAAGTCGCGGTGGAAGGGCATGATATTGGCTTGCTATCGGAAGCGGGTTGTCCTGGTGTAGCTGACCCTGGTGCGGAAATTGTACGAATGGCTTATAATAAAGGTCTCGAAGTAGTACCTATGGTTGGGCCGTCTTCTATTCTATTAGCACTCATGGCTTCGGGCATGAATGGGCAACAGTTCTGTTTTCAAGGCTATTTATCTCCAAAAAAGCCCCAATTACAAAATGAACTCAAACGTCTAGAACAAACTGCTAAACGCCATCAGCAAACTCAAATTTTCATTGAAACTCCTTATCGCAACCAAGCTTTAGTGGAAACTGCCTTGAAGACCCTTTCTCCTAAAACCCAATTCTGTATTGCTTGTGATTTGACTTCGGAACAAGAATATGTGCAAACGAAACGCGTAGAAGAATGGCGCAAAAGCAAGCTGCCTGATTTGCATAAACGACCTGCTATTTTTCTGTTGTTGTAATTTAGAACGCAGAGGCGCGGAGGGGCAGAGTTTTTTTAATATAAATTTCTCTGCGTCTCCGCGCCTCTGCGTTCAATATTAGAGTTGTATCTTAGGTGAATAATTTACAAGTCAAAACCGTGAAGTCATCGGGATAGATTTCATCTCCTAGAAATTGTTCGGTCATTGCTATGAGGGAATCATTGAAAGCGGTCGCGCTTAGATGGTGGTGTTTTTCTACAAAACTTTGTAAAAACTCATGGTCTAGAAATTCGCCTGAATGGTCGCGGATGTCCGTCAGTCCATCGGTATGAATAAGGGCTAGAGCTTCTTTCTCTATCGTCAGTTGCCCAACATCCATGAAAGGTAATTCTTCGAATGCACCTAGGAGTGTTGTTCCTTCTTTTAGCAACTCCAATTTGCCTGCATTTACAATCAAAGGTGGATTGTGTCCTGCATTCACATAGGTTAGTTGGTGGGTATTCGTATCATATTCTGCTACAAAAAAGGTAATGAAACGATCTCCTTTCGTGATGCGATGCAAAGCTTGATTCACATTCGTAACGAAATCAGCCAAGCTAGATCGCTTATTGACAAGCGTATGAAAAATGGCTTGAAAATTTGCCATCAATAAGGCTGCGGCCAAGCCTTTGCCTGAAATATCACCTACACAAAACACGATTTTTCCATCCTTAAATTCCATAAAGTCAAAGTAATCGCCACCGACACTCAAGTGTGGCTTGTAGATACTTGCTAGTTCATAGAATTTTTTAGTGGGTAAGGATTCAGGTACTAAGGTAAGCTGCATACGGCGCGCCAATTCCATTTCTCGCTCCAAGCGTTCTTGCTGCATTTGCTGCTTAAAGAGGCGTTTGTTTTCGATGGCTACTGCGATAACATTCGTGAGGGCAGTTATAAATTGTACCTTATTAAACATATCGTCCTCCTCTGCAAAACCTCCTACAAATACATAGGCAATCGAAGACTCTTTATGCAGTACTGGAATAACGACATCAAATTGACTGATCGTAGGATGATCTATTTCACTTAGATTGCTCAAGGACTTATATGCGCCCACCAGGGCTTCCACATCTATCAGTAATTCTTTTTCAGATAAGCCAATTGCACTTGCACAAATCCAATGATTGGATTCTAGAATGTACATTGCCATCTTTGAAATCCCCATTTCGATACTCAAAAAAGACTTGTACATCTCAAAAAGTTCTTTCGCAGAGGCATTATTATTAATAGCCTGCGTGATACTTAATAGATGATTAATCTGAACTTGCTTCAAGTCCAGTTCTTTATTGAGTTCGTCAATACGCTGAAACGCTTGTTTTAAATCTGAAAAATTGGGCATTCGTTGTTGTTAGTGATAAATCCTATTCTGGTCTTTGTTAAAATTATTCAAGAATAACTATACAATTCCTTACTGTAAGAGTAAAGGTAACGAGAATACCGAAATACCGAAGCTATTTCCTATACAAAAATCTATAACTTATCACCTTTTCATAAGTTCCATCCACCTATTTAGCTAATCTGCAAGCCTTTCCAACATTTATTTAGCTTTTTTTAGAATGTTAGAAACCTTAGTTTATAAAAAAAGCTAAAGTATTCTTTTTTTCAATTCTAAAAATCTGATAATCAACCAAATACACTACACTCCTTTTATACTATGTCAATCAAAAAAAAATCCATTTAGTGCTTAGAAACCTTAACTTCTATTCTAAGGTGGTTTTCGTAGCCTATCGAACGCTCCTATATTTGTATCGTAATCAATAAGGAAATACAGCAGCAAAGAAAAAGAAGCAAAATTTGATTACAAGTTCCTTGAATAGTTTAGAGGTGAGACCTGTCCGACAAGCATAGCAGGCGGGCTTTAAGATATGAGATGTGAGACTTAATATAGATGTAAATTTTTAAGTCTCAAATCTCACATCCCAAACCTCATATCTTATTAAAGATAGAATCGGTATCTAATCCTTGAGAACCTCTTTAGACTCACGTAGAATTGATTGGGCGGACAAACCGCCCAATTTTTTACTACGCAAGGAGGAAACCGATTAAAAGAAGCAGCTAGTGTTTCAACGGAGGCTCTGACATCGTTCAGGGCTTCCATCGAAACCATAAATTCTGTACTCAAAAGGTGTTTTGTGTGTGTGTTGCATTGTCACTATGAATGCACTATGTCAATCTGGGGTATAGCACAGCTTATCCCAGTTTTTTGAAAGCTCTTCGTTCCTTAGGAATGAAAATTAAATAACTGCTCATTTTTGGTGGTCTCTTTTGGCTGCTAACTTCGTTGAAAAGCCTCGCTGATACAATGCATCGGTTACGTTTTTCGCCTTGTTATCAACAAAAATAGCCGCTCCAAAACCTGAGCATTTATTTAACCTTCATTCCTTATAGGACGATTTAAAATATACTATTAGCCACAGTGGCTAACAAACGAGAAAACTGGGGAATTGAAGTTCAGGTGCAAAAGAGCATTTGGGCGATGACAAAGCAGGAGAAAAACGAAAAACCTTGCACTCTGACTAATTTTGAAACTGGGTTAAAATG
>CALGLY010000225.1 GCA_937959095.1 uncultured Saprospiraceae bacterium | reverse complement strand
GCCAATAGCAAAAGGCTAAAGTCGAGCTTATAACCCTGCCAATAAAAACAACCATTGTTCCATCTCCGAGCAATTCTTAACGACGGTACAAGCGAGGCGCAAGTCCGTCACGGTATCCTCACGGTCATAAATGCGGATAATACCATTCGCACTATCTCCTGATGTAGCCCCATCTATATGCACTCGAATCGGGATAGGCGTATTGGCTGCATCCTGAAAGAGATGAATACCCGCTTCTGCTTGGAAAAGGCGAGGCAAAGCAAAGCCTTCTGCTTCTATGTGCAATTGTTTTTCATCCATTTCAAAATTAGCATCCATCGTTTTCAGTACGTTGCTATACTGTGTTATCAAGTACTGAATATGTTCCTTTCCTAAGCCATCAATATAAGATTCAAAGTGGATTTTAATTTTTCCAGAATGTCCTGCTTTAAAATCAGCACTCGCTAGTTTAAGGTGTAGCACTTTTAGGAAAAAGATAAGTTGTTCGGATTGTGTCCGATCAAAAAGGGGAGAAGCATGTTTATAATTATCTCGAATAAAATAGATTAAATCCTCCGAAAGCTCTGCTTTAGAAGGCATTTCTACGCGCTTAAATCGGAAGGGTTGCGTACGCGCTTGCACTTGCTCGCCCATACGTAGGCGGGCCTGTGTGAGTTCATCTTTTAGTTCATCTATCGCATTCGTGAATTGATAATATTGCCAATCTTTTTTTGCATCAATTTTATCAGTAGGTCGTCGTTTCACGGTGCGTTCTATCTGCTCCATCTCTTTCAGCATTTCTCTGAAAAAAGCACCTGCATTTTGCTTATAAATTGCATTAGGCATCCATTCTTCTTCTAGTGCTACCTCAAAATGCAAGGGCTGAATCGTAGGCTCAATACGATTAGTTTTCTTATTGAAAGAAATATTAAATAAGATTGGATTATCGGTCTGAATCTTGATAAGTTGATTCGCAGAAAGGGCCGTCAAGTCTTTTTCTATCTGCCGTTTCAATGCACGTCCGCCCATTTTAGGGTCATAACCGCGCTCGGCTACCCAACGTAGTGTTTCTTGCGATACATTCAGTATAGTTCGGCGACGTACAAAGCCATCGCGCTGCAAAAGCTCCTTGATTTGAAGTCGGGCAATGCCTAAGATATATTTCAAATCCAGCGGATTGAAAATAACCGTTTTATCAATCCGATTGATAAATTCAGGTCGGAAGGTACGCTCTAAGGCTTTCTGATAAATCGCGGCTTGGTTTTGAGCATCTTCTCGAATAGAAATACTCCGATTGATCGCATCTGCGCCCACATTGGAGGTCATGATGATAATCATATTCGAGAAATCTACCACACGCCCTAGACTATCCGTGAGGCGACCATCATCGAGTACTTGCAGCAACAAATCATGGACATTCGGATGCGCTTTTTCTATTTCATCTAATAGCAATACCCCAAAGGATTGATAGCGCACTTTGCCTGTCAGTTGTCCTTCTGGATTATAATAATCACCTATCAATCGCTGCACCGCACTTGCATCAATATATTCATTCATATCGAAGCGAAGCATATGCTTATCATCGCCTAATAGATAGCGACAAAGGGCTTTTGCTGCTTGGGTTTTTCCTACACCCGTCGGCCCGATAAAGAGATAAGAAGAAAGCGGCTTATCCGCATTATTCAGCTTCGATTTTATAATCTGCACCGCACTCGATAGGGCTTCTATCGCTTGTGGCTGTCCTACCAAGTGTTGCTTTAGCGCGTCTTGGACTTCGTTTTCTTCTAGGGTAATATCTTTATCAAAAATATGCTCTTCTAGTCCTGAAAGTTCCTTGAATTCTTCGCGCACTTCGGGTAGGTCAATGACATTCCCCTTGTATTTTGTCGCTAATTGCGTTAGTAACTTCATCACGCCACCAGGCAAAGCTTCGGAGCGGATATAATTGCGCTGAATATCGAAAAGTTGCGGAATTACCTGCGTCGAAATAACACAATCATTCGCAATTTCCAGCTCTCTACGCTGATGCAGCACCATCTGAACGACGGTATTCATGTCAGGCTCTTGTAGGCGCATGACTTGGAATAAATCGGCAAAACGACGATCTTTCTCTTGCACTATTTTCCACTCTTCGGGGGTGGCTAAGAGTACGGTTTGGATGGAACGTTCCTCCAAATAAGGCTTTAAGACATCGCTCAAGGTCATGTCATTTTGCGAAGATTTCCCGATGCGAAGCAAGGAGACAGGATTATCTACTAGCAAAATATCCGACTGTTTCGCTTTCTCTACAGGTTCTAGCAGATGTTGTAGCATTGCCTCAAATCGCTTTTGCCACATTCCCACGATACTCATACCTGCTATCACTCGATTGGGGTCTACCTGCCAAATTTCGCGCTTGCGTCCTTTTTTGTTGTCTTCAATATGGCGAGTTTGCAATTCATGGATAATGCTATGCTTGCCACTACCCGTTTTGCCTACTATCACAAAGGGAACATTCACCCGTCTTCCAAATAAGATAGGGGTAAGTTGGCTTATAATTTTTTCGCGCAGGAACGCTTTTTTCAGTTCGGTGGGGTAGAGGTGGACTAAATTTTGCCCTACTTTTTCCAGTTCGCTTGCACCATCGAAATCTTGATTTTGCTGAAAAAAGAAAAAGTTGGTAGCCGCTTGCTCAAACTTAAATTTGCTATAATTGATTCGGATTTTGGCAGGAATATGCGTCACGAATTCCTTGCGTGTGCTGAAATAGGCATCCGCTTCAAAATCTTTGCCTTCTTCTTTTTCAAAATGCTTAAATAATTGCTTTACTACGGCTTGTACCTTTGGCTGAAAATCGGTCGTTTTTCCATCATTCACCTTCGCCATGAACATATAGTTCCGCAATTCTGGCAACACGATGAAAGTCAATCCATTTTTCTCAAATACGGCTGCGCCTATTTTGCCTTGCAAGTATTTTCCTGAAAAATTGAAAGCAATATCAAAGAGTTCATATTTCAGTTCAGGACGAAAGGTATACCAAAGCAGTTCGTCCGCTGTACTGCGTCCAAATTCAAAATCCTGAAAAAATTGCTTAATCGCTCTTTTATATTGTGCCAAACCCTTTTCATAGCGCATGTGCATCACCACAGGATGATTAACAAACAAAGGACGCAAGCGGTAATACCGTTGCTCATTTACGCGCATTTCGCGCACAAGTGTCGGGACTTCTAATGCGAGTTGAATTGACATTTTAGAAAGCTATATCAAAGTAAATAATCATTAGGAAGTGGGGAAAATTAAAATTAAGACATTCATAGTTGTAACGTTTTTTAAACGCTTATTTACATTTTAATTTTAATTGCTGCTGCCCAAATAATTAAATAATAGTCAAAAAATAAGCTGATGCGTTTAACTTCATCCTTTTTCAACTGTTACTAAAACCACATATTCCCCCAAAAATGAAAAGAAATATGCAATAAACTCGTATGTATTAAAGGTTTTTTATAAATTGCTTGGATAAAACGACGTAAAAGCTATGCCAGACGCTGATAAAGCATCCGATTACAAGCCATATAAGTTCAAGGAACTCAAGGTTTATGCCTCCACAGAATGGCTTGCGGACAACCGCAAGAAATATCGACAAGTATTTGACCGCTTCGAGACGACTTACATCTACGCGGAACTCTCCTTGCATAATAAACAATTTGATGAAGAAGATTGGGAAGTCAATCTGGAATTGCGCTGCTATAGCGTGAAGAAGGATAAAGTAGGAAAGCAATTGTGTGTGCTGCCATTTCATAGAAAGGTAAGCAAGTACGACCATGTGACCTATGTGCGAGAAGGCTGGGGGAATAAAGCAAATGGTGCGTTTTGGAAGCGGGGCACCTACTATTGGGAAGCATGGATAGAAGGCGAAAAAGTCGGCACAAAATACTTTTATATCGAGGATATAGGGAAGGAACTAAGCTTTAGTGAAAACTCCTATATCGAGCTAGAATCCTTGAGTTTATACGAGGGGTCTTATGATGATGTGGCTTTTGACGACCGCATTTATTATCGTAAATTTAGTAGCGAAGAAACGCACTATATTTATGTAGAAATAATGCTCCAAAACTTATATAAAGAGCAAGATTGGCAGTGCGAACTCTTTACGAAATTCTACAATGATGCCCGTGAATTGAAAGCACAAGTCGTGCGCTTGCATAAGGTAGAAAAAGGAAAACCAGTTATCGAATTGACAGCTGGTTGTGGCTCAAATGTGAGTGGTTCTTGGCCGCATGATCGCTATACGGCAGAGATTGTTTTCATGGATAAACTCCT
>CALGLY010000224.1 GCA_937959095.1 uncultured Saprospiraceae bacterium | reverse complement strand
GGTAATGTCTAAATCGCCATCATTGTCGAAGTCTATAAATTGAGCGTTGGAATTTGTCCAACCTTCTATAGAATTGGAAATTTCTTTTCGAGTGTAATTTCCTCCTTGATTTTCTAAGACCGATAAGCTTACATCGTTTATAATTACTACATCCAAATCGCCATCATTATCCGCATCCCCGAGGTCTATAAATTCTGCACTAAGTACTTCTTCGTCCCAAGGGTCTGCTGTTGGGAAAGTGCCTTGCTTATTTTCGAGTAAATGTAAATGCGAACTTGTGCCAAATTCACCACCTTCTACATGCACAATGAAGGCATCCAAAGCACCATCATTATTATAATCCCCAAATTTAGTATCCGAACTATAACCGCCTTCCACTACCCTATTGAAGGCAAATTCTGGGCAAACACTTATCGTAAATTCATCTTCGGCACTCCATCCACCGCCTTGATAATGATGATCTACGGCTTGTACCCGCCAGCGATATGTCCCACTTTCTAGGTTGCGATAAATCCATTTGTTGTGCGGTCCTTGGCGACCAAAATCAACGACGCGACGCTCACCAGTTTCCAAATCCGAATCAGGTGCAATGATGATTTTGCCATCTTCTACCCGATACATATATATGTTATAACTGAGTGATGGACTCGCTTGCTGGCGATCTTCGGTCATGTCCCAACTCAAAATCACATCTCTACCATTCGGATCCGACACCAATCGGTCTGGCTTAGCGGGGGCTTCATTGATACATCCGTTTTGGCTTAAATCAGAAAAGGAATATCGAATAATATTTTGTTGTTGTTCAAAGTACGTAAACACTATATCTAGCTTATTATCGCGATTTATATCCCCTAAAAGCATATCATAGACCAACCTCTCTTCTGCAATTTGGAAGTAGCTTGTCCCTCCAAAATTGCCAATGACTTCCATTCTCAAAGCAAAGCCATCTCGAAATAACCCAACGATTACTAAATCCAAAAAGCCATCATGATTAACATCCGCTACGCGTAGGCGAAACGGAATGAGGTTCGACTCTATTAGCAAAGGCGAAAACCGAAGATTGGTATTAAAATAAACGCCCGGTCCATCTGTCGTACTTGTTGTAATAAGGTCTATGTCACCATCATTGTCTACATCGCCAAGCTGAATTAGTAGGGTTTGGTTTTGAGCAATTGGTTCGGAATGGAATTCTAGGTTTCCTTCGCCATCGTTCAAGTATAAGCGTAGAAAACGGAGATTTTCATTGTTATCCCCATTAAAATTATAACTCACTAGTAAATCTTCTGAGCCATCATTATTCATGTCTGCCCATTCGACTTGAATAATGGTTTCCACGAAATCTTCGACTGTTTCTAGGAGGGTGCGTTCTATAAACTGTCCACCGCCTTGATTCTCTAAAGCCATCACGCGCATCTGAAAACCTCCAGCTTCAAAGGGCGACACCCCTATCGTAATATCTAAGTCTCCATCATTATCAAAATCTACGAGACGCGGTGCGGTGGTGAGTTGTTCGGTGCCTGTATCATTGATATAAAGCGAAATTGTTTCAAAGCCACGCCCATCCTGATTGGCACGAAGGCGAATTTCAGGCCTTTGATTCGTGTTTAAATCGACATCTATAATATCCACGAAGCCATTGTTAGTCACATCGCCTACCACAAAAGCGGCAGCCGTCGCATTACCCGAAAAATCGAAGCTTTCTGATTGGCTAAAGCTGCTGCCATTCTCTTTATTTGTATAAATATCCAAGAAGATATTATCTGGCCCATGTGCTACGATATAGTCGAGGTCGCCATCATTATCGAGGTCGGCAAATTCGTTTTGGGAAGTAAAATGAGTGAACGCGGCAATATCATCAATGCTTTCCTGTTGCAGGAAGCAGGTATTTTGTGCAAAAGCGACTTGTACGCCTAGCAACAAGCAAATAAGTATAGTGTTTGTTCTCATGGTCTTGTTTTCATTTGGTTTGAATCGTGAGATGTGAGACTTTTAGATGTGAGATATGAGACGCTCCAAGCAATCCAGATGGCAGGCATTTTAAAATGCCTGCCATCTTTTCTAGATTTTATAAACTTTAAAACACAAATCGCGATACATCTCTTATCTCACATCTAAAAGTCTCACATCTTATAACCCAAGAAATTAATACCGAATAAAGATTGGAATATCATCACCTAACTCTGTTTCGGTACGGCTAGGCATTTGGGGTTTATTCTTCTTATCGAATACCAAACTTGGTACGCGACGTTTCAAAAATTCATACAATTCTCCGAACGCAACTGCATCGTCACCATTCACATCGGCTTTAAACATTCCATTGTTGTCCAAGCAATCGCGATTGGCGAAGGCATCTAAAATGGATTCGGTAAATGCGCCATTTTGCCACGCTTCATCCTCGTAAGAAAGCTGATTGACTTGACTCGACGTTAGTACATTCAAGCCTGGATAGGTCGAATTTATCAACTCTAGCGCGCGTCGAGCGTTGGTGGTAAGTGCTTCTTTGCCGCCTTCTGCACCTCCACTATGACAAGCATCTATGAATACGAATTTCTTGCAATCAATCTGATTCATAATTTCCAAGACATCGCGTTTGTAGTCTATCAAAGCAGCCGTAGGAAATTGTTCGTATTCAGAAGTCAGTATTTTAAATTCATCGTTTTCGCTTTTTCCATGCGAAGAAATGAAGACAATCAATACATCTTCTCGCGTGATGCGATTATCCTTCATATCACTATTGAAGCGGCTTTTTAAATCGGCAAAAGCAGCCCGAACTGGAATAAATTGCGTTTGTGGTGCAGTCGTCAATTCATTTATAAATACGCGATTGTAGATTTTGCCTGCACCTGCTTGATTTCGGAATTGCATGGCAAAATCTTGCGCGTCTTTACTTGTATATTTCAAATCTTTATGTGGTACACCTATCGAAAGCACATGCAAATTCGGCTTGCGCGGCACATAGTTGATAATGATTTCATTGGACTGAATAGTTCCCTGCGCGGTTTGCACTTGTATTATGATTGTGTTTTTACCCTCGTCTAGTTGCAAGGTGTTTTCGTAGGCGTAATAATTCAAATTACCACTTTTTGCGGGTGGCGAAAGGTCTTCTTCATCCATTTTACCTTTATCAATCGGTGTTCCATTGATGAGTACGGTCGTCGATTCGGCACGTAATTGACTCGAAGAACCAAAGGTCGCTTCTATCGGGAAGGCTGGTAAATCCCAATCGAGTTGCTTTACGTTTACACGAGCTTCATTGGGCTGTGTGAAGAGGATAAACTGATCGCCACCGCCTTGTATGATTTCATCGAAAGAGACCTGTACCATTTCGCGGGTACGACTGAATTCTCGGTCTTCTACTAGGCATTGAATATTTGCCATTGTTCCCGAAAATTGTACCGTTTTTTGTATGCGAAAAGTAGCTGTACGCGTCACGCGTGGCCCGATTTCGCCTACAAATACAGATGCACTACCCAAGCCTTGTACGCCTTGCGGAGTCGTGAAGGTCACCTTTACATCAGAAGCGGTATAGTCTCCTTGATTTTCGATTTCTACGGTCAGTGTTCGAGGGCTGTATTCGGTGCTTCCTTCGCGTGTCACATCTGTATCACGAATGACGAGGGTAGCAGGGCGCGGATTTTTTGTCTTTAAAACGCCTTCAAAAGTAGCGAGTTCCGCATCTTCCGAAAAGACATTTAATTGTAAAGGATTATCGTTTGTTTCTAGCACTTGTCCGGCAGCTACTGGGATTTTCACGATACGTGTTTCGCCTGCTTTGAGGTTTCCGATATAAGTACTTTTCCAAAATTCTACTTCTTGATTTACACTACTCTTATTCTCCACTTTCACCGATACATTTGGGAAGTCGAAGTCTTCTTTATTAGAGAGTTCAAAAGATAAAAAACTACTCTGGTTCGGCTGCAATTCGCCATCTTCCGTATTGAGCCAAAGACGTGTACTCAATAGATTATGTGTGCCTTTGCCACCACCACTTATCAAGGCTTTAGGTTTTTCTTTCTGAAATTTCACGACCCAAGCATCCATGCCACCATTGCCTTGCGAAGCGGTATTTCCAACAAAAAGAATACTTTCGTCATGCACTTCTAGTATTGCGCTGCCTATATCATCGTTTTTCTTCCCGCCATAGTCTTTTTCCCATTGCAAATCTCCGCCTGAACTCAACTTGATAGAGCGCGAAATATACTCTCGTGCGCCGCGTACATGCGAGAGGGTTTGTCCTGTAATCAGGAAGCCGCCATCAGCGGTTTGTGTTACAGCGTTCGCCAAATCTTCGTCTCTACCGCCATAGGCTTTGTCCCATTGTTTGAAACCTCCTGCATTCAATTTCAGCAGCCACATATCTATTTTCCCATTGCCTTTTGTGATGGTATTTCCCACTATCGCATAGCCCCCATCTTGTGTAGCAATCACATCAGTTGCAGCTTCCCAGCCTTTTTCGCCGAAGGTCTTTTCTGTTAACGTAGTTCCGTTAGCATCAACACGCACCATCCAAATATCATCTCGATCTGTGCCATTCGCTTTTTCCGTATTTCCTGTAAGTACGAATTCGCCATTTTTGCCATTTGCCACACCTTGCACATCCACATATTGCGGCTTATCTGACCATGCTTTTTCCCATACGACGGCTTTCTCTTTTACTTTCAAGAGCCAAACATCCTTATTGCGTCGCTTCCCTACGGCGAGTACTGTGCCATCAGGTGCATAGGTCAGGGCAGTCAGCCAATCGGCTTCTTCTGTGCCATAATATTTTTGCCAAACGACCTTTCCTTTTATATCCACTTTCAAGAGCCAACCGTCCGATTTGCCTTTACCCGATGAATTGGAAAAACCTGCAATGATAAAGTGTCCATCATCGGTCTGCACGACATCTTTTAGTACATCGTCTTTGGCATAGCCATAGGTTTGGCGCACAATTTGGCGGCCTGTGCTATAATCTAAAATCACGAGTAAGCCTTGTTTCCCACGTTTACTCACGGAGGTCTCCCCCACTGCTACGATATAGCCGTTGGTTGCTTCTATCACTTGATGAAATTTATCATCTAATCCTTCGCCAAAGGTGTTTTCCCACTCTACTGCGGTCGGTTGCGCGAGGGCGAAAAGAGGAAAGAAGAAAAGTATAATTAGTCGGTTCATGCTTGTTTTCAATTTGGTTTGTAACTACTCAGAATAGAGACCACTTTGTTAAGACCCGCCTGCCGTCGGGGGAACAGAGATTTTAAATTATACGTCTTAGTATCATTTTCTCTATTCTCGCAGTGAAACGGTCTCTATTCCCCGCCCGACTGACAGGCGGGTCTGCTCTACTGAATAGTTACTCTGTTTTTACTTTTAGAACAATCGGTACAATACTGCCTTTGCTGCGTGTATCGACCGTGAATTTCATTTTATCCATATCGTAGGTTACATCTGCCGTTGGGATAAGGTGCTTCCCGATAAGCTGATGTAAAGTCGGTACTAAGTTGTCTTGTTTGTCACTCAATTCGTAGCAGAGGTAGCGGATGTATTTTGGCTTGATACGTTTCTCTGAAAAAAGCGTTATCAAATAATCATCGCCTACTTCGGCTAGTTTTAGCACTTTGCTTTTGCTCGGAATCGTCAATTTCGAGCCGCCCGATAGCAGAAGGGCTGTCTCGTTTTTGCCTTTAAATTTCTTATTCAAGCTTTCTTTCTTGGGGAAATGGACTTCGGTTTTTCCTACCGCATCCACGCTGAATACATAGACATAGCCATTATCAAAACCCGTTTCGGCAACCAATTGAAAGCGATCTCCGATTGCACCACCACCTGTAAGATTATAATGCTTTCGATCTAGTTGCACCGCTGCCGCTTCAAAAACGGGTTTGCTATCGCTCCCCCAGCCTGTGAATTTCTGAAAACCGAATGTTCCTGACATCGCGCGCAACGGTCGCGCTGCTGCTGCTACCGTTTGTACTTCGCTTGGCTTTTCTAGTTTCAAATCGGCTGCTATGCTTATCGTCGTTTTAGGGTCTTTATCAAAATCAATGGGTTCGCCTTCGGCTAAAAATACCGCATAAGCATATTTGCAATAATCCGCGAAGTGTTGATACTTTATCCAAATATAACCGCCTTTCCCCCAATTATTCCCCCAGCTATTCATCAGCTTGAAGGCTTTCAATTCATCATCGTAGCCAATGACACACATGGCGTGGCCACCTGCGAAGGTTTGGTCGCCGATGTCGGGCCACCAATAGCGCGCGCCTTCTAATTTATAGAAATTTCGTAGCACTTTCATGCCTACTATCACGGGCTTTTGATGTGCAAGTACGCGCTTTACCTTCTGTATTTTGAGGGCATTTTCATCATGTTTTTCAAAGAGTTTTACATAGTTATTGATATGATATTCGTTGGCTTGCGCTAGTAGATGTCCGTCGGGTTGTGCCGTACAATCATTAATATCAAAATCGAAAGCTTTAGCAAGACAATCGCCTTTGCTTTCGAGTAGGTCGAGGGCAGCCGTGATTTGTGAACCACTTTTACAATTGCCTTTTTTGATTTGATTGTAAATAAAAAGGGCAGAATTGGCATTTTCAGTAATGTGCTGGCGGTCTGTCCATCCGTTTTGAATGGCGCGTTCTATGGTCAGAGCGGCATAGCCGACCGACCAACCGACACAAGAAAATATTTCACCTTGGTTGCGTATGGCAGGACTGTAAGGAGTCAAATCTACTTTTTGTGGTAGAAATTTTGAGCCTTCGATTTCACTAGAAATCGTGCTGATGGTATCATAGCGTTCATCCTCAAAGACCATACCTGTGGAATAGTCTATTTGAGCAGATGCTTCAATATTTATACATAGCAAAAACAGATATAGCGTGTAGCGGCGCATTGTTTTCTATTTGGTTTGTATTGAACCATATAAGGCATAGAAGAGCATTTAAGTTTTTTTTTAGAAATCGCAAAGCGATTTTCTCTATAATCTATATGTCCTTATATGCCTTATATGGTTCAATACAAAAAATTAATTTCCTTTCTTTAGCTTTAGATTATTGCCTGTAGAATCTTGTTTTGTGGAGTCGGAATCGTAGAAAGGGTCGTTGTATGTACCATTTAGAGCAGGAGGAATTTCTTCTTCTATTCGCTCTTTATAAATATCGCCTTCGCTGGCTAAAATATCATCCCAAGCAGCAAATCCGAAAGGTTCGATAAGATGCTCTTTAAGGTATTCTTCCGTCATGCGTTTGGTATTGTAGTTGGAAGTCATCACATAGTTGGTCACTTCACTGGCTAGTTCTATCATAGATAAAATCAGTCCGATTGGAATGGCACCATCTATATTATTGCCGCGTACATCAGCCAATGTTTGGCGGAAAACGCTATCATAAAAATCCTTCAATTCATTCATCTCATAGCCCATGCCGCTTGAATACATATCGGGTGCAGTACGAATAATTTTTTGCTTCTTTTTGTCTTTAAAATCGGCTGTGATAGCTACCAGTTTGGTATTAAATCGGCTACGGACTTGCTCATAAGCCGTCTTCACTTCTTGTATATCGCGTGGATGATATTCTATTTGTTCTGCTTTAAAAGCGGCCACCAACCCCTCTGACTCTTTCTTGAGGTCGTAGAATTTTCGCATAAATTCGGTATTCAAAAAACCTTGGAGAGCGGGTATGAGTTTGCGCTTGATGCGGGCTTCGGTAAGCGCGTCGGTTTCGCCCATTGCCATGTCTTGCACACTTTGCCGAATCATACGGAGACTATCTGCTAAAGCGCGGGTATCTCGACCACCATCGGTTTGTGTAGTTTCATCTTGATATTCCGAATAAGGATCTTGGCTATAAGCAAGGGTGGATAAGAGACAAAGTAAAAGCGTATAGAATAGCGTTCTCATTGGATTGTTGTTTCATTCAAAAAATGCTTACATAAAGTTAGTGTGTTTATTTGATAAAAGGTCTCTATAAATAAGTGCTTTTTTTAAAAAAAATGTATCCATACAAGGGGTCAACGTCAAATATGGGTGTAAAATTTCATATAAAAAAGATAATAAAAAGGGATATTCTCAGATAACAATTACACTATAACTACACTATATGAGTAAATCAAGAGAAATAGTGTTTAACACGTTCTCTTGTGCAAATCACTATTTTTTCTAAATCAAAAAATGAAAACAACATGAAACGTAGTACACTTAACTTAGCAAAAGGAATACTTCTATGCACATTTCTTTCTATCACTTTGAGCAGTTGCAATAAAGATCGATTAGCGAATAAAGACATAGAAGGACAATGGGAAGTACAATCACTCACTATTGATGGCGTAGAACAGATGGATGTCATCTTGACTTCTTTTGAATTGGAATTCAAATCGGATTCAGACATTGGTGGAGAATCCGAATGGGATTTGATTGGTACGGATGGTTCTGCTACTAAAGTAGAGACGGATTATGAAATTAGCGATGATGGTACTGAAATTGATTTTGATGGAGATAAATTTGATATGGATTTAGATAGAGATAATCTAGAACTATCTGGAAATTTAGGTGGTACGCGCTGGGAAATAGAAGCCGATAGAGATTAGTTTCAAGCAAAAAAAATGTAACAGTTACGAGTATACAAGAGTGTATATCCGTGACTGTTATTTAACGAATAAAAGATACTTCAAAAATAAAATTGTCTTTCCGATACATAACGAATAAGCGATTTTATAGCTTGTCTCCATTTGCAAGTTATCATCTCTAACAATTACCAACATATCAGGCTTTAACATTAAAAAACGCTTGTTTAGTTCCAAAAAACAAACGTTTATCAGTATACTAAAAATGACAGATTACATGTTTAAAATTCTACTAATCCGTTAATAGAAAATATTTTTAGGTGAAAAAAAAAATTATCATTTCTAATCTGATGTCTTTTTTTTACTAAAAAAAAACTTACTTAACACAGTTAAGCCTGTCACTAATAATAAAAAATAGATGTTTTTCACCCTTATCCATTTTTTTTATAAAAAAAGCATTATTTTTACGTTTACATTGATGGAGCATTCGGATTATATTGCTTTTAGTAAGCAAAAATAATGAAAGCATCATATTATGTTTTTTAGAAAGGTATATGAAAACATCTTTTCACTTTATTTAAATAGCATGTATATATGGCTTCTCTAGCTCAACGGCCTGGGGTACTTGGAACGCGTCTTGCTGCCCATTTACTTCGTCGTTCTACCTACCAGGTTACAAAAGCACGAATTGATGCTTTTGCGCTAAAAACTGCAGATCAAGCAGTAGATGAATTATTAAACTTTCCTGCTTTAACACATCCTGCTGGTCCTGTTTCCTATCTTAATAATTTCGCTTGGATTACAGAAACACCGAACACTAATAATCATGGTGAATTATCAGGTACACTGCAGCGCCTTGGCGCAGAAGGTTGGTGGCTTAATGAATTATTCCATGATACTTCTATGCGTGGGCGTTTGTCTGTTTTCCATAGAACAGTTTGGGTAACGGGACTTGGACTCGATGGCAATGTCAATTTCAATCATTTTCGATTATTGCAAGAAATGGCTAAAGGGAGTATTCGTGATTTGGCGTATAAAATGACGCTGGATATCAAAATGCTCGTTTTCTTGGATAACCGTTTCAATCTAGCAACTGCCCCTAATGAAAATTATGCGCGAGAATTTCTAGAATTATTTACGATTTTGAAAGGACCGCAGATCGGACCAACTAATTACACGAATTATACGGAAGCAGACATTGTACAGGCTGCAAGAGTTTTGACGGGCTTCACAGGAGGACAAAATGATTATTACAGAAATAATCTTGACCCTGAGACAGGACTTACAACAGGCATCGCTAGACACGCTCAGCATGATACTGGCAATAAAACCTTCTCTGCTGCCTTCAACAATACAGTAATTACAGGTGCAGTAAATACTGCCGATAATTATCGAGAATTAAACGACTTTATAGATATGGTATTCGGGCAGTTGGAAACAGCTCGCGCTTATTGCCGTCGCCTGTACCGCTTTTTTGTATGTGATGCTATTGATGCCGAAATAGAATCGGATATTATAGAACCACTAGCAATAGAAATGCATGCGAATAACTATAATGTCGAAATAGCTATTAAGCATCTACTTAAAAGCACCCATTTTTACGATGAAGATGATAGTAGCAATACCGACGAAATCATAGGAGGTAAGCTCAAGTCCGCTATGATGCTATGGCTGCAAACCTTGAGTTATTTGAATATGGGTGATAAATTACCTCCTCTTTCCGATCCAAGAAATCTCTTTTTCAGAGTTTGGTCGATTACAGGTCGTAATAACTTAGAGGATATGGGACAACTAATGTACCCTTTAACAGTAGAAGGCTATCCGGGCTATTTCAAAGCACCTGATTTTAGTAAAAACTGGTTCGATTCTTCTTCTATTGCCAATCGCTACAGGCTTATGGAATCGGTATTAAGTGGAACAAGAATACGGGATACGGCCTCTATGTTGATTAGCGGCGATACTAGTTTTCAAGCAGATATATATAACTTCGTAGCTACTGAATATACAAATCAGCTTTATGCAGATAGTCTTGTATTACAAATTTTAGAAACTACTTTTTCAGAATTACCAGAAGGCTATGATACCCCTGGTGATACGACCAAACGTTACGATTATTTCAGAGAGGCATTATTAGGAGATTTGAGTCCTGTTAATTGGAAATTTGAATGGCAATTTGCTCAACAAGGAGAGGCTGATTCTATTGCATCTGCAACGGTGGCGCTTGAGCGGCTATTCACGACTATTTTGAGTTCCCCTGAATTTCAAACATTCTAATTTCTAAATTAACAAAAAAATGTTTTTTGACATTTGCAGTACTCTATACTTTATATAGAGAGAAGGAGAAGGAGTACGACAAGTATTGTTAGAAAACCAAATCAATGTAAAATGAAAAGAAGAGATTTTCTAAAAATAGCGCGCCCCTTAGCCGCATCCCCTCTTTTGCTGCAAGGCATGCCTATCCGTACCTTTGCTTCACCTACTATGTTAGCTAGAACTTGTGAAGCAAGTGAGCGCGTATTAGTAACGGTATATTTGAATGGTGCAAATGATTTTGTGAATACCTTCGTACCACTCGATCAGCATAGTGTTTATGCAGGGCATCGTCCTAATATTTATATCCCAACTTCCAACTTGATTACATTAGATAGTACACTATCTTCATCGCAACAATTGGGACTACACCCGTCCTTAACTCCTTTTAAATCACTCTACGATTCAGGGAAATTATCTGTTATTCAAGGAGTAGGAATGCCTGACCCGAATCGCTCGCATTTTAAAGCACAAGATTTGTGGTTACGTGGTGGAGATGGCACCAGTTCTGCTTTATCCAATCTAGATACGGGTTGGATTGGGCGATTCTTAGACAATCGCTACCCTAGCTTTCAAGGTGTCCCCTTTTCAGGAGAACCAGATCCACTAGGCATTTTGTTAGGACGCATGATTAACTCAGGCTTTCATACCCCAGAGGAACATCGCTTTGAAATCAACCTTTCAGGTCAAGATCCAGGAGGTTTTTACTCGCTTATTTCTTCTATTGGCGGACCACCTATTATCAATTTTCCTGATTCCGACCATGGTGATATGCTACGGCATATTATGGCAATTGAAAATAGTGTGAATGTATATGCAGAACGAATTTCTGACACCTTTAATGCTGGTTCTAATTCCTCAACTGCCTATCCTGACAATGATTTAGCCGATCAATTGAAAACGGTAGCACGAATGCTAAATGGAGGAAGTCAAACGAAAGTATTCATGGCTACCCAAAGTGGCTACGATACCCATGTCTTCCAAGTGGATGATGGAAGTGTGACAACGGGACGGCATGCCGACTTATTAGGAGATATGAGTCAAGCCATACAAGCATTTCAGAATGATATTACAGCACTTGGGCTAGCAGATAAAGTACTGACAGTGGTCTTCTCTGAGTTTGGTCGCAAAGTGGTACAGAATGGCACCTTTGGTTTAGATCATGGTACGCTTGGTTCTATGGTGCTTATCGGAAATGGTGTAGAAGGTGGCGTGATGGGTAATAATATTGATTTAAATGATTTAGATGCTCAAAATGCACCTACACCAGGAGCTATGCAGCATGACTATCGGGAAGTATTTGGTAGTGTTCTTCAAGATTGGATGGGTGCAAATGACCAAGCTGTAGAAGCAACCTTCCTGACAAGTAGCTATATCTCGCCGAAGCTACCACTGATTGATCCTAGTGCAGCGATCGGGCCAGATTGTAGCATGGGTTCTGTAACCTTAGAGGTAAATGCAAAGGTATTCTTACGTGGACCTTACGATACGGGAACCAATACCATGAAGGATGACCTTCGAGTATCTGGTGATTTGCCTACTATAGAACCTTATACTGCATTAGGGTTCTCTCCTGAAAATTCTAATGCACAAATCGATCCGATGGTAATGGCAGTCAATCATCCTACCGATTCTATTGTAGATTGGGTGCTAATAGAATTACGAGATTCGAGTAGTCCAAGTACAGTTGTAAATTCTATCTCTGCATTAGTGCGTCGCGATGGGAATATCGTGCATTGGGATGATGGTACTTCGGGAATCACATTCCGAAATCTTGTGGCTGGAGCACAGTATGAAGTAGCTATTCGACACCGTAATCACTTAGGTGTGATGAGTGGGATGGCGATTGATGTGAATTAAACCATATCAACGATCAAGGCTACTTTATTTTAATACAAAAAAATTAGTCACGACTACACTCCCATTAGTGTAGTCGTGGCAATTTGCCTATCTTTTCAAAGAACTGAATTAAGCAAATCAGTACCTCTCGCCCAAAAGACGAGAGGCATGACACTAAAAATGGGTTATACTTGTCTTCATTTGATGATTGGTTTGACTTTACTCAATTGAATTGGAACAATTACAATAGCTAAATTTTTGCTCTATTCAATGTCATACAGTGTGTAGCGTCCCTTCGCTGCTTTTCTTACTTGCCTTGTTGTTTTTATCAAGAAAAAGAATCCTCTATTGCTTGAAAATCAGGTATTGGATTGGGGGTCTTGCTTAGTTTTTTATAAACAATACCCAATACTTGTATATTCGTCTCTTGTTCTTTTACAGCTCGCGAGTTAGACCTCTTTACTTTTAATATAAATGTTGACACTGTGTTGGATTTAGCCGTAGTAGATAACTTTTGAATTAAGGGTTCATATCCCTTTCTATTTATGACAATGTCGTAATCTTTATTTTTCAATAAGCGAACCTTTACTTGTCCACTCCTGTCTGTTTTTACTTTTTGATAGCCATTATGATCTTTGGCTCCCATTTTTCGAATAATAATTTCTGCATTCGATACAGCTATATTACGCTCATTCTTTACTTGAAAATTAACCATTGTATGAATCCTCACAAAAGGATTTGT
>CALGLY010000223.1 GCA_937959095.1 uncultured Saprospiraceae bacterium | reverse complement strand
ACTTCGCAAATAATAACCTACGCATCTAGCTTGTCTTTTTCAGCTTATTCTTCGTTAAAAAGCCTCGACAGAACCAGCTATGCCTACGTTTTTTGCCTTGATTAAGCTAAAAAATCCTACGCTATCTTACGTAGGTTATTATTTGCGAAGTCCCTAAACCTCTACTTCTCGAACAATAAAAAAACCATCATCGCCTTGTGGCTGATAGAGCGGCATCAAAATATGTCCTCCATAGGGCGCGTGAATCTCTCCATGTTTATCATGAGCTAGGAGTTCTCCTTTTTCGATGGGCTGAAAATTCTTGTAACCAAGGTGCATCTCAAACGCATCGCCAGGCTTGATAGAATGTACATGAATCAGTTCAGAAATTTTAGGTAAGTGCTTGGAGTAAGTCTGTAGAATATCATCGTGCCGATTTTCAACATCCTTAGGCGGTACGCAACCAATCGTCCGCAAACAATTGACAATGGCAGAAACCGCCCGATCTACAGAAAGGGGATCATTATGTTGTCCCGACTCGAAGGTAACTGGAATCGTTTCTACTTGGGTGTTTTCCTTCCTGAAGTAGTGTAATGTAGTCCCATTCAAGCCCTTCAGCATTCCTTTTATAGCAGGTGCATGTAGTTCTACGCCCATTCTCACACTTTCAGGATCATCCGTCACGATGGAGAAGATACCGCCATGCGCAGTAGTCGTATGCAAATCAAGGATAATGAGGCGATCAGGTTGGTATTGCTCTATTTCGGCATCTATCATTGCTAATAATTGCTTCAACTCTAAATCTTCGGCAATGAGTTGAGCCTCGGGGGTTTGTTTTACTCGTTCCACATTTTCGAGGGTCATGTGCCGATTGAGGTCTTTTTCGATAAAGCGTTTGTTTTGAGCAATCGCTTGCAAATTGCCGCGCAAGCCAAGGAATTGTCCGAAAAAGTAGAAATCAGGATTTTTGCTCGGCTCGTTTTTTAGCATCTGAAAAATATTTTCCAGGGCATTAATTCCAGCAGGTTCATTGCCATGCATTCCACCTATAGCAATGAGTAGCGGTCCTCTCTGATGACTAGTGTGTCGTCCTATTATTCTTGTTTGCTGCATTTATCGTTACTTAAGCTATTGTAAAATTTAAGTTACTACTAATACACTGTAATCTATTTAATTTACAGTGTACTAAGAAACTGTTTGGAATTTCTATTCAAGTCCAACAAACCATATGTACTCCAGTAGTAACAAATTTAGGGTAAGGGCTTGGACATAATTAAGTTCCTTTTTTGACTGAGCATATTTTTTATCCCGACGAGGCGAAAAACGTAGCTCTAGCCTTAGTTAAAGCGAGGATTTTCAACGAAGTATGGAGAAAAAAAAGATGCCGTCATAAAAAGAGTAACTTAAATCTGTCCAAGCTCTTAAAAGCAAAAATAAGGTATCTCGTGACATTTCGCAGCCTGCATCTTGTTTTTTGCAAGAGTGACTACAACTCATAAATAGTTATCAATCTTATCGACTTGTTTTTACTATTCCTTTTAGTCATCGTTTCTGCTATTACTTTACTTCCGACATCACAATGCCTAAGAAGCTATTTGAGTTTAAGAGGATACAATATTAACGCAAAAAATGTAGCATCTTTGTCCCATAAAACAGACAGAAAACGATGCATCACATTTTTGGCATACGACATCATGGACCAGGTTCAGCACGAAGCTTAAAGCGCGCGCTACAGGAACTCGAACCCGACTGTATCCTTATCGAAACACCTGCCGACGGTGCTACAGCCTTACCTTATCTGGAAGATGCAAAAATTCAATTCCCAATTGCTTTATTGATTTATAATCCTAAAAATTTCGCGCAAGCCGCCTATGTTCCCTATGCTCAATTTTCGCCTGAATGGATAGCGATGCAATACGCCCAAAAGCAAGGTATCCCTGTTCAGTTTATGGATTTGCCAATGGCGATGCACTATGGCGTACAAGCAGCAGAACAAGTACAAATGACGCTTGAGATAACAGAACGGAAAGATCCCGATTTTGCAGGCGAACCCATCGGGTATATTGCCGAATTGGCGGGTTATGCCGATAGTGAACGCTGGTGGAATGTGACCTTTGAGCAACACGACAACGATATCGCTATTTTTGAAGAAATCGCAAATATGATGCGTACCCTTCGAGGACAGCTAGAACGCCCCGAAAGTGATGAAACACTACGCCGAGAAGCTTTTATGCGAAAGATCCTTCGGAAGGCAATAAAGGATGGTTTTGAGCGCATCGCAGTCGTGTGTGGAGCTTGGCATGCCCCCGTATTGGAAGACCTAAAAGCACATCCTTTGAAAACCGATAATGCCATCCTGAAAGGCATTAAAAAAGTAAAAACTGCCGCTACTTGGATTCCGTGGACGTATGAGCGATTGTCGTTTCAGAGCGGCTATGGAGCAGGTGTTATTTCGCCCGCTTGGTATGAGTTACTCTATCAGCGAGAGGCACAAGCGACCATTCGTTGGATGGTACGCGCTGCCCGCCTCATGCGAAAAGAAAATTGGGATGCTTCCGCAGCACATGCCTTGGAGGCAGTCCGTTTGGCAGAGACTTTAGCGACTTTACGCGGTTTATCATTGCCTGGTATTGAAGAGTTGAAAGAAGCGGCTATTACGGTCATTTGCGAAGGCTCACAAGAGCAGTTGCAAACGATAGAACAAGCCTTAGTAATAGGCGATAGAATTGGAAAAATTAAAAGTGATAAACTCCCAATTGTACCTTTGCAAAAAGATATTGAAAAAGCAATAAAAAGCGCGCGCCTCACTAAATATCGCAAGACTTCGGATAGTAATTGGCTGAAAGCAACAAGCACCAATCCCCGTGGTGGTATCGACTTGCGAGAAGAGACAGACCGCTTGAAAAGTCAATTATTACACCGCTTTTTAATTTTAAATATTCCTTGGGGCGAAGTTCAAAAAGAAGGCAAATATGACACGGGGAGCTTCAAAGAATATTGGAAATTAAAATGGAAACCTGACTTTGAAATTCGAATTATCGAAGCGAGTATTTGGGGAAGCACCATCGAGCAAGCCGCTACGCAGCAACTACGTAAGTACGCGCAAGAGGCACAAGCCGTAAGTGCGCTCACGCCTCTAGTAGAACAAGCCTTGAATGCCGAATTGCCAGAAGCAGCGCATTCTCTCATCGAGCAATTGCGCGATGCAACTGCTATGACTAAAGATGTACTAGGACTTGCAAATGCTTTGCCACCGCTCGTCCGTATCATTCAATATGGTGATGCCCGCGAAACCAATACAAGTGCGGTGCAACAACTCGTAGATGAACTGCTACCACGTATCTGTTTAGGTTTGCCGCCTGTCTGCATCCAACTTGATGATGATGCAAGCGAGGAAATCTTGTCAAAAGTTCGTTTACTCAATCATGCTATTCATAGTTTGCAGCGCGAACAGTATCGGACGCACTGGTATATTGCCTTGCAAAAAATAATCGCGATTCCTGCCGTTCATCCAGAAATAAGCGGTGCATGTAGTCGCATTCTATTTGAAAAAGGCGTGCAAGATCAAATCGAAACAAGCCGCCAGATGCACTTTATGCTATCGCCAGGCATGGATTCGAAAACGTCTGCACAGTGGCTAGAAGGTTTTTTGTATGGAAGCGGATTATTGCTAGTTCACCATCCTGATTTATGGCAAATTTTAGATACTTGGGTAAAACAAATTCCTCCCGATGAATTTCAGGAGACCCTTCCTTTACTGCGTCGCGCATTCTCTGATTTTTCCGCACCTGAACGTGGTAAATTGCTACAACTCGCACAACATGGCAGGGTTCTTTCTAAGAAAACACCTATCAAAATCACTCCAGTTGATACCGAAGAGGTAGCTACTACGGTTCGGGCTTTGTTAGGGTATACTAATCCATAGTTAAATCTTCCATAAGTGATGGACTGAAATGACGGTTTTTTATTGACATTTCAGCCCATCAATTCATCGGCAAGAATATGAATGAACCATTTCTGATTTTATTCCCTTTCCACTATCACAAAACGTTTCGTCCAATTCCGGTCCACTGTTTCGAGACTGAGCAGGTAAATCCCTTTGGGCAGATGACTAATATCTATCCCTTCTTCACGCCCTTGACTTTGTACTAATAAGCGTCCAAATTCATCGAAAATGCGTAATGTTTGTACGCCTGCTAATCCACGCCAAGATAGTCTATCTACTACAGGATTTGGGTAAATTGTAATAGGATTTGAAGGAGCGATATCCTTAGTACCTACTGCTGCTTCAAAACTCTTAAAAAAAGCATTGGTTGCCAAATAAGCAGGTACTGCACAGCCACCATGATCGAGGGTTTCGCCCATACTCAAGGCTTGTACATCTGCTGCGCCACGAGCATTCATCAAAGAATCGGTAAAGGTAGCATTCGTATAAGGGACTTGTTCATCTGCTTCGCAATAGTACATTCGTAGTGGTACACTTGGTGTCCAATCGAAGAGATTATTATCAAACAATGCCGCTACTATTGGCTCGTTGGTATCCTCTGCTTGCATTGCAACCAATACATCATCCTGAATCATATATTTCGGAATAGATGCACCTTCACGCTCCGTAAGCATAGCAATTAAATCATCGTTTAAATCGCCTAAAGGATACTCCGCTTGGTTATCAAATTGCTCGATTAGACCAGCATAAGGTTCTTTAAATAAATCTGTTATTTCTTCATAAATATTGCCATAGGCAGCTTGGAAACCTTTCGCGATATAGGCGATATAAGAAGGAAAAAAATACTCCTCTTCTTGCAAGGTATTATTTAGCATCGTGCCTGTAACATTGTATGGACCAGACATTGGCGCAGCGGCTGTTACCACAAATTCATCACTACCCGATTCTTCTAAGGCTTTGAATACAGACATTGCGCCATGCCCTCCTTGCGAATAGCCTGTCACGAAGAGTTGTTCATTTAGTTCGATGCTTTCCGCTACACAAAACTCCCGCGTAGCGCGCAATAAATCTATAGCAGCAGATGCTTGTGTGGCAGCATGAATGTACGTATGAAACCCACGCGAATCGCCCATACCCAATAAATCGGCAGAGGAAACCACATAGCCTGCACCTGCCAAAAAGAGTTCGCCTACATGGATTTGCTCTCTAGAAGGTATATTTTCACGCGGGCTAGTCGTACCATGCTGATGACAAAGCAAAGGGAGTGCACCGTCTATCATATCAGGAATAACAATTAAGCCAGATGCCGTATCGGGTACACCCATGGCATCGGGTGTGTTGTAAAGCACTTTGTATAGCACTGCACCACCTTGTGCGGGGATGCCGAATTCTACTAGAATATCAAGTGCGGTGTAGCTATTTATTTGTTCGTAACTTACTAGCGTTTGTGCTTGTAGATTACTTATGCTCCATATAGCGAGCAATGTTGTTAAGACTAGTTGTTTCATATAAACTGTGAGACTGATTTGCATAAAAAATAGAACAAGCGTAAATTAGAGTTTATTTGGAATTTTTACAACCTGAAAATCCAAACATGCTCTTAGAAGCTATTTGACTTTTCATAAAAAAGTAATAAATAGAAATGATAATTTATAGTGTCACCTGTATTGTAGATGCCAATATAGCGGAAGCTTGGGAACAGTTTTTCGTGGAGAAACACCTCGATGATCTTGTGGAAACAGGCTATTTTACGGGCTATTCTTTCCGAAAGATAATTGATCCAGAGACGCCAGATAAAATCAGTTTCACATCTGAATATTTTACACCAGACTTAGCAAATTTGGAACGCTACAAGCAAACAGCAGCAGCTAGCTTGAAGCAGGAGGTTTCGGATTTATTCAAAGGGAAATATAGTTGTTCTAGGAAGATTTATGAGGAAGTTAAACAACGATAAGTGGTCTGTGATAATTATTTTCGGTAATTTAGGAGCAAAGAGTGTATGAAGGAGTGAATCCTATCTATATTGTTCACTCCTTCAAAATTTAGGCCTTGAAAATTGTCAAAGAGCCGAAAATTATTCCCCGATGGGTCCTAGCTCTACTCCTTCGGAATAAGCCATTTGGACTTTATTTTTATGGAAAGCATGCTTCACACGATAGTTTGCTTCGTAAAGCACATCTTGATAATCGTCGGGTTTGGCGAAGGGACGCACACCTACTACAATATAGTGCGTATCGTAATCAATGATACCGACTTCCGGCGCAGGTTCGTTTAGTACATTCGGCATGTCACCAAGTACATCTTCTATCACTTTTTTCACCTTCGGAAAGCTCTCTGCATACGGCATCGCTACTTGCAAATCCACCCGTACATACCCTTTCGTGGAATAGTTCGTGACTACATCTTCTATGATTTTTCCGTTTGGAATCACTAAAGTCTGATTGGAATGCGTCAATAATAAAGTGTTGAAAATTTGGATTTGTTCTACCTTTCCGAACTTCTCATCTACCTCAATCCAGTCGCCTATTCGGTAGGGCTTGAAGAGCAGAATAATAAGCCCTGCTGCGAAATTGCCCAAACTGCCTTGCAATGCCATGCCTACAGCAAAAACCAATGCTCCTAAAACCGCTATAAAAGAAGCCGTTTCTACTCCTACGATACCCGCAACAATGAAAATAATAAGAAATTTCAAAGCAACATCTACCAGAGAGATAAGGAAGGGGGTAATTTCTTCGCCTAAGTTGGATTTGGATATGGCAGTTGCTACCAAGCGCATGACCCGCTTGATGATCCAAAAGCCAACCATTAGTACAAGAGCAGCTAAAAACATGCGGGAAACAATAGGGACTGCTGCTGCCCAATTTATCTTATTCAAAAATGCGTTAACGTCCATGGATGGATATAGTATTTATATTTGATACTGCCTGATTAGTGGAAAAAAATAAATATACAATTTCTAAAGCCAAGCATTTTGATAAATCGTTTAGGGCGAACGAAAAGTCAAAATCGTAATATGTAAATGACTGATAAAGTCATCATTTTTTTCAAAAAATCGATTTTGTAATTGTAAAAAACTTCAATTTTTGAATTTTATCAATGAGTTACATATTA
>CALGLY010000222.1 GCA_937959095.1 uncultured Saprospiraceae bacterium | reverse complement strand
ATCAGGGTTATTTAAGTAGAGGACAGGCTCTTCGCTTGCACTAAATTGCACGCCCTGATGATAACTATCTAGAAAACCATTTGTCCACAATTTTGAATAGACCCCTTGCCCATTACCGCGTCCTTTGGAGAGTAGCACGCAATAATCAGGTAGGTTACTATTTTCACTTCCCAATCCATAACTTAGCCATGCACCCATGCTTGGACGGTTGCCTTGCTGCGCTCCCGTTTGCATAAAAGTGAGGGCAGGATCATGATTAATCGCTTCGGTGTGCATCGTTCGGATGATACAAATATCATCGGCTATTTTAGCGATATTCGGAAATAAATCACTTATCCACGCACCAGATTTTCCGTACTGTTTGAAGTCTACTTTTGAACCGACCAAAGGAAATTTATCCTGCTCCGAAGTCATGCCTGTCAGTCGCTGTCCATCTCGAATAGACGGCGGTAAGTCTTGCCCAAAGAGTTCCCGTAATTTAGGTTTATAATCAAAACTTTCGAGCTGCGAAGGTGCGCCATTTTGGAATAAATAAATCACGCGCTTTGCTTTGGGAGCGAAATGCGCTAAACCTAGAGGAAGTTCTGTATTACTTTCCGCCTTGTTTTTAAATAAATCAGGCATTAGTAAAGAGCCTAAAGCAACACTCCCTAAACCCAATCCGACCTTCCCTAAGAAATGTCGACGATTGATGTGCATTCGATGTTTCAGAAATTCATTGGACATAGCAGAAAGAGATTTAGATATTCAGATTACTTCGTAGTTGGGCCACCCATTGCTGTGAAGACGCTATCCACAGGCTCCCAAAGTTCTATTTTATTTCCTTCAGGATCTAGGATATGTACAAATTTTCCGTACTCAAATTCTTCTATCTCGTCCACTATCGTCACGCCATTTTCTTGGAGTTGTTTCACTAAGGGCTTGCGTAAAAATAAACGATACATTTGATGGGGATTTTTTGGCTTCATATTTCGTTGTAAAATTGGTCACTTATCCAGATAAACTCCCAATTTCACGCCTCATCTGAAACCAAAAACTCGCCCCTGAACTGTATCGTTTATTTCTACGCAAGCCCTAAGCCTTCAATGTTTTGCACCCGATAATTAATCATAAACTCCTTCTCAGAAGGTTTGAAATAATCAGTATTTTCCTCAAAAGGACTCCAGCGCAGATAGTTAATTTCATCAGGTCGATTGGCATTGCGAAACTCAAAGGCTGAACCATAAGGATCTATCGCCAAACCTAAGTTTTTGCCATACCATTCCTTCGTTGCTTTCGGGTTTTTCGTGCGAAAGAAAATCCCTCCGATACCTGTTACTTTTGGTGTATTATCATTCATAGTTGCTTCTTTTTGCGTGCTTGTAGTATTGGGAACTATGCATTGCAGCTTGAAAATAAGAAGATTAGCATAAAAGACAAAAGACGCGTCAGCATTTTTTAGTTTTGCTCTTTTCGTAACTATTCAGGAGAACAGACGCTTGTGCAGACAAACTCAGCGAATGGATAGAGAGCATATCATACGTCTCTATTCTATTACAAACTACTCAAAAAGCTTCTTAAAATCCGCTAATTGTTCCGTATAAGCTTTCAAATTTTCATCAATAGCTCCATTGAAAAGCGGCGTGATTTTATAGCCTTTTTCTTTTAAATATTGCTTCATCAATCGGCTGTGCGCCGAACCTACGATGACTGCTGCTTTAGCCACGCCCGAATCGCGTAATTGAGTATCAATGAGGTTTGCCATGTTTTGATTTCTAATTTCCCAATAGCGTTCATAATCTTGTGCAGCTTGCTTATCGGCAGCATATTTTTTCGGCACGGCATAGACAAAATAATCGCCCAAATCCGAAAATTCAGAATTGTCAAATGGAATAGCTGTTCCACTAGCAAGCATCGCATCTTCTATCAATGTTCTACTATGTGAAATTGCTTCATGAGGGAGCGTCTGATAACTATCTACGATTTTGCCCCAAGCTTCATGGAATGCATCAGTATTTGCTTGATTACCCATATGTAAAAATTCGGCTAGTCCCAATTTTTCTGCCGCAGGAAACGCTAATAAATTATATTCATTACGTCCTCCTACTCGCCCATGTATACGCAAGCTATCCACAAGGATATAGCTTCTAGAAATAAACTCCTCATAAAGCTTTCGCTCTTGTGGTTTCAAGCGTTCGAGAGCATTGAATAATTGATAAATCTGAAAATCACTATTTGCTTGATCGTATTTTTTTAAGTAGCTAACTGCCAATTGAATTCGCGCTTTCAAGTTATTAGGATCAGCGGTTAGGCGGGCTTTTATATCTTTCGGACTTTCTAGTAGAATCCCTTTTTTGAGTAGTGCGCGGGTTTTAATGATGCGCTCTCCCGCTGCTTTCATGGCTTCTACATCATCTGTTGGTAGGGTTTCAGAGAAAAAGCGCTCAGGTGCAAAGTTCACGATTTCTGCAATCGCTGCCTGAAATTCTTCTTGACTTACTTCCTTTGGATAGTTATGCGATGCGCCAATGAAAAGAATTTCGGTCTGCTGTGTTGTCTGCATTGCTTGGGATGCCGCAGTAGTGCTTAAAGTAGTTTGTTTTGTCGTGCCACAAGCACATAGACTTAAGAAAAGGAGTAGTTGGCAAATCGTTTTCATCTTGTGCTGAATGTTTGAAATTAGATTTTTCATATAGCAAAACTAGAATGCTTTTGTCATTCACTGGAGTTTAAAATTAAAAAAAGAAGAAAAAAAGAAGGCATCATCCTATTACAGATGATGCCTTTCATGTTTTCATTTGCTATTTAAGGGAGCAGGATTTAGAAATTAACCAAAGTAATCCCCACACTCACTGGCGTTAATTCTGGTCCTTCTCCATCTTGGAATAAGTTCTTCAAAGAATACTTTGCATAGAAACTAATTGGTCCAAGTCCTACTCTGCCTTCTACCCCGTAATACACTTTATTCAAGTTGAAGTCATCCTTTATGATTGTCTTATCTCCTGATGCATCTACAAGTTTTTGCTTTGCAGTCAAAAGGAAACCACCATACGCGCCCACACTCAAGTATTGGCTTTGCTTATTGCCAGGCACTATCGTGAGTAATAGCGGCATTTCAAGCGCAGTTGTCTTTAGTTTATTCTTTCTGTAATCGCCCTCCAATGCTGTGATAGCATGCTCATCTACTTCAGGTGTAATATTGAAATCACTCGTAAATTTATACTGATTCCAAGCTGCTGAAAGTCCATTTTCGATATAGAAATGTCCCTTGATAAGTGGCAAACGATAGCGTAAAAAATGTAAGTTTACATTCGTAGATCCCCAATATTGCTGCTCCAAATGTCCTAGTTCGCTAGGTAAGTTAAATTCATTATCGAAAAGATAAGTGCTTACTCCTAAATCTAGCATACCAGATCGTGTGATGATGCCAGAACGCGGCCTATCTTCCTCC
>CALGLY010000221.1 GCA_937959095.1 uncultured Saprospiraceae bacterium | reverse complement strand
ATACACATATTCAAGTCAATGAAAAAGGGCAAGCACTGCTGAAAGATGAAATAGCGATAGGTGGTTTAGATTATGATTATTATCAAAGTTTTATCACTTATTATAAAAGCGAAGCTGAGCAAAAAAAGCAATTCTTAGAAGGTAGTTCTTTGCCTTTAAGTCAGCTCGTGCAACTTGATATTCAATTGGAAAAAGACGTACCAAAAGGGAGTGTTCAAACCGAATTAGAAATAGCACATTATGCCTCAAGGAGTGGAAAACGCTTATTTATACCTATCAATCTAAATAATCAATTCACCTCCATTCCTGATGTCGATGAAAATCGTATCAATCCAGTTTTAATTCGAAATAGCTATACGGAACTCGATACGATTCGCATTCAACTCCCCGAAACGGTTAGCATTGAAAGCGTCCCTAAAGCAGTACATATAGCATCTGAATACGGAAGCTATCAAATGCAATTTGAAACGAAAGGAAATGAAGTGCAATGCTTTCGGTCGTTGAAGATGCTATCCAAAGAAATTCCTGCCGACCAATATACGGATTGGCGTGCTTTCTGTAAAAAAATTGCGCGGAGCGATAAGGCTAAGTTGGTTGCTACTGTAAACTAAAAGGCTATTGGTAGAATGGACGGGCGATTTCAAATTCGCCTGTCCATTCTTCTTAATAGAATAGAATTGATTACGCCTCTGCCTAAAGCCGATAGCCCTGCGCGCCAAGCAAGGTTTCGCCAAGATAGAAATAGACGATATAGCCCATCTTACGATATTTTTTCTTAAACGCATCAGGACTAACGAAGCGTACCGTATTGAGGCGCGACACATCTAACTTTTGGCGCAGGCGGCTGCTTTCCAAATTCCCATCTTCGGGCGTATGAAGCAGGCGTTTGGTGCGGCTTTTGCCTTGTAGTTGATGCACTTCTATACTTATGACTTGCGGACTGCTTGCTTGCGGACGATTGCCAAAGGCATCCTTAAATTGGAAAGAAATTTCTAAGGCATCATCATTTTCATAGGCTACTCTAGCATTCTCCAAAGCAATACCTTTTGCAGATTGTACGCTTAGAGCTTGTATCAATCCTGCTTGGCTTGCTATGATACTTTCTTGCTTCGCAAGAATAGCTTGCTCTCTACTAATCAAGTCCGATAGAAATCGGTCTTTATCACGGGTTTGTAGTAAGTCGCTACTTAGGTTTTGGATACGCTCACTGATACTTCGTATCTTATCTTCGAGTTGCGAAATATCGGCTTCCATATCTCGAATTTCGCGCTGGTATTTCGCTCCGAAACTGCCCATATTATCCGTGATAATATCCTGATTGGTATTTACCAACTCCTCGTTTTTCTTTATCAAATCATCATTGTCCTTGATCGTACTAGTCGCTCCTGGATTCAATTCTTCGCCCTCGCGTAGCAGTACAATTTTATCGAGGGTCATGCTTTCCGGACTCGTAATAATCAGGTCACTATTTATGTAGGTGACATAATCACGTCGAATAGCCGTAATTTTTACTCTTGTATTTAAGTGCTGACGATGCGATAGTTTTGTCGAAAACATCCCATTTACATCGGTGTAAACAGCGATAGAATTGCCGATTTTTACTTTTACATTTTTAATACCTTTATCCTTAGAATCTACGATAGTACCTTCCACCGTCGTTGTCTGCCCGATGAGTACTGCGGGCAGCACAAGCAGGAAGAAAATGATATATTTCATTGCTATGATTTTGTAGTATTAGGTATCAGGTATTAAGTACAAAGCAATGCTGTTCATAGCTGTTGTTGAACTCAAAAGCAGTTGAAATACAGCCTAATACTTAGGCAATACCTGATACCTAATACTTCTAATTAATTTTATTCAAAATGAATTTCATGGTTTGCATCTTCGATTCGCTTAACTCGAAGGGTTGTTCATCGGTTTCATAGCCTTTTGCACTAACCATAACTTCTAGGTTTTGACCTACTTCTAAGGCTGTGCCAAGTCCACGTCGCTCTTGGATATGGAAAGTGCCATCCGAATTTGATTTTGAAGATCCCACTCGATTAATTAACACGGATGCGCCCTGAATTGGATGATTGTCTTCATCCATCACTACGCCTTCAAAAATGTAACTCTTCACAGGAGCAACATTAGTAATCATCCGCATACTTGGTATAATCATTAAGCCCATCACAATACCAATTATCACGCTTAATACTACCGAATGCCAGTTTTTACGCTGTGTACTATTGAGCCATTGTATTAATCCCATTTTGTAAGAAGGTTTTATTGTAAAATGAGTCCAAATATAAGGACATAAATTTACGGAACTAATTAGCACGAGTTACTTATCTTCGTAAGATGAAAAATGCTTACCTGACCATAGATGATTCGCCCTCTGAAAGAATGGGTGATTTGATTGATTTATTGCAAGAATGCGGCATGCCTGCGGTCTTTTTTTGTATTGGACAAAACTTAGAACGCTATCCGCAATTTGCCATCAAAGCTATTCGAGCAGGTTTTCTTCTAGGCAATCACTCTTGGTCGCATCCGCATTTTTCTAAACTCTCCATAGAGCAAGCCTTTATTGAAATCCAAAAAACAGATGCCTTGCTCGATGCACTCTATCAAGAAGCTAATATAGTACGCCCTACAAAATGCTTTCGCTTTCCGTATGGCGATAAAGGTGATGGGAGGAAAGGATATATTTTTAAACGATTAAAACGAAAAGGTGTATTGCGTTCACAAATTATTCAGACGTTACTTCGTGGTCTAGGGTACACCCAACCTGCTTGGGAAGGTGTGAGTTATTCCTATTATCAAAACACTTTAGGAAAAGACGCAGATTGGCATTGGACGTATGACATTATGGAATGGTCGGTGGCACAGCGCAGACCGAATTTAGGCATTCGAGGCTTGCCGCAAGTGCTAGAACGATTGAATAGCACTGCTCCACCAGATTTGCGTGGCACTATAGAAGAGACGAACATCTGGATGAATAGCCCTTCAGATGAAATCATCCTTCTGCACGATCATAAAGAAACTGCTCACTTGATGCCTGCGATTCTGAATGCCTTGCGAACCAAGGATTTGGTGTTTAGAAAATTCGAGTTCTAATTTTTTACTCAAAAGCGTGTTAACAAAAAAATAGCGTTCAAAAGACATGACTCTTGAACGCTATTTATGAAAGCTAAGTTTAGAAGTATATTTTCTATAACTTCGTTACTTTCCCTCTTGATACCACAGCATCATCTCTTCTGTTAATCATTTTTTCTTCGTACATGTCTTTACCTACTGTTGCACGATTATCAGAAAAATAAGTACCTGCTACCGAAGGCTCGCATTTGCCACCTTCTTCTGAACAATAAATGCTACCACCGCGCACATAACCGATATTATCCTTGAAAGAGCAGCCTGTAATTTCAGGACTAGATTCTCCTTGCTGTGAATAATTCAGAATGCCACCGCCATAGGTTGCTTCATTGTTCGCGACTTTGCAATCCTTAAGGATAGGATTGCAAACGCCTCTACTACTTTCATTGTACATTGCACCACCATCTAAGTCAGCTTTATTATTCATAAACTGACAATTTTCGATAGTTGGCTGACAGATGCCATCTTTAGCATAGTTATAAACAGCACCGCCGTCTCTGCCAAAATTGTTGATGAATATGCAATTTACTACTATTGGGCTAGAATTTCCACCTTCGCCGTCATTGAACCAGCCGCCGCCGCAACGTCTTAGGTCTCCCTTTTCTCCGAGTCCGTTCGCTGCACCACCTGTGATAGTGAAGCCATCTACTCGTGTTTCTTCGCTTACGTTTCTAGTGTATAATACGGTATAGCAATTGTCATCAATTGTACTAACTGATCCAATTTCACCGCTTAACACTGTATTATTTTGCGTCCAATCACGCTCTTCTAACTTACGTTCACTTCCAGCGAATCCTCCGTACATTTGTACGCCGTCCATCACTTCAAAGTTCGCATTTCGATCTCTGCTTGAAGGTTTGTAGACACCTTTCGCTACCCATATCTGGTCGCCATAGTCCGCTACCTCCAATGCTTCTGTTAAATCACCAAAAGCATCTGCCCATGAAGTCCCTTCGCCTGATGCGCCTTGCTTCACGTGCAGCACATTGCCTTCTGCTAGAAGACCTGTTGCCACAAAAAGTACAAAAAATAAAATAGTAAATGTTCTCACAACGCCCTTGAATTTTGAATCCGTTAATCAATAAAAATAGAATCTCTGTTTGCTCCAGAGACACAATAAAGTGCTGAAGCAGATAAAATGACATTGATTGTTGCTTGTGAGATAAACATATAGGCATAAAAAAATTAGAAGAGTGCATATATGTTTAGCCCATTAGCACAGCAGAATCAATGTACAAACGACTAAATAAACTATGGATACTTAAATCAAACGATGTGTTTCAAAAACGGGATAAAACTGCTCGATAGAGCATGAGAGTAGAATGTCTAAGTTATGGCAGATAAATCTCAAATCTTTCTTAAATCAGTAGCGAAGATATGAATATTATTTGTAATGGGAAATACTTTAACAAAAAATCTATACATAGGGAGTTCTTTAAAATGACATTTTAACTCTGCAATTATTTGATATACAGTATACTAAGCAATATATTAACAGGAATAAAAATATTATTTCAAATACAAAAAAAACATATTATGTCAGTACATATGTGTTTGAGAGTGTAAAATTAAGCCCTTGGTTTTTGCCTAATCTATAAGCTAAAAAAAAGCCTTGCTCATCGAACCTTAAGAAGAAAAGCAGGGTTTTATCTTTGTAGTAAAGCAGTTTTAGGGTCAAAATCGGTAATATAATTGTATCATTTTATACTCTCTATGTCACAAATAAGAAATTTTATTTTTTTTAAACAAAAAAAATAACAAGCAAACAATGCGTAAACAACTGTTTTTCAGACTATTACAAAAACTAAAAGCAAAATACTTAAATTTAAAATCCATTTAATATTGACTTAAAGCAAAAAAAATTACAATTTGCATACTGTTACGACTACAGTAACAATCACATTCATTAGTCCTTATTAACATATCCAGAACAATCCTATCTCTACTTATTGTACTATCTGTTATACATTTAGCATGTGTTATGCTTCTGTTTTCTTAGAAGAATAAAATGAAAAGCGAACTTTTGGCTATATAGTAGTCATTAAAAATTACTACACAAAAATTATTCATTTGGGGAATTTCTTTACACGGGACAACATGAGTAAACCACCATCTTCAAGATCATTCGGCGGGCGTTTAGTGCTCAGCTTAGAATCGAAGCCTTCTAATATTGTGCAGGTACAATCATTTGTGCAGGAAGTAATGCCACGTTTCAATGTAAACGAGGATACTTTCGGAAACATCTTGGTTAGTCTTACTGAAGCAGTAAATAATGCAATGATTCATGGCAACCGAAACGATTCACAAAAACGGGTAAATGTCAGCGTAGAGCGCGATCAAGAGGCAGTAGCCGTTCGCGTATCCGACGAAGGAAAAGGCTTCGACTATGACAATTTACCAGACCCAACAGCACCAGAGAACATCACTTGCTGCGGCGGAAGAGGAGTCTTCCTAATGCGCGAACTTTCTGATGACATCAACTACCTAAACAACGGTAGCACAGTTGAAATGCGATTCAGAATATAATTTTTTCGACTTTTTATAAGTCATAAAATGGAAGACATATACGCTTAGGAATAAGTAAAGAAAAGAGGATTAATAAAGTATTAAACTCTTTCCAGCTTACCCATCTAAATAAGCCTATATATCTTCCATTTTTATTTTTTATAAAAGTGAAAAGAACAAAATAATTTGTACCATTATACTTGTTCTTTTTCCTTTAAAAATACACAAAAAATAAGTCCGTAACTAGGGCTATGCACTGATTTTTTCTATTTTTTTAAAGAAAACCCGCCCGCTCCGCTTGTCGGGCAGGAATTACAGCGCATTCTGGCACAAGTTATTTAATTCTTTTCACTAAGACTATGAAGTTAGAACAACCCGAATCACATTTTCCTAATGAGCAGGAAGATGTGATTTTGTATTTTAAGGAAGATATCGTCTTTGATCTCCCATCGGAAACGCGACTGGAAGCATGGATAGCAAGTACGATAGCAAAGGAGCAAGCCGACTTGCAGCAACTGAACTATATCTTTTGCAGCGATGCCTATCTGCATCAACTTAATCTGGATTATCTCCAGCACGATACGCTCACCGATATTATTACCTTTCCTTATGCTGCGCCACCACTTGTGCAAGGTGATATTTTTATCTCTATTGATAGAATTCGTGAAAATGCCACTACATTTGGCGTTTCCTTCGAGCAGGAACTTCTGCGCGTCATGATTCATGGCGTACTGCATCTTTGTGGCTATGGCGACAAGACCGATGAAGAAGCAACACTTATGCGAGCAAAAGAAAATGAAGCATTAGAAGGTTGGAAAGCTTTGAATAAAGTACACTAATAATTAGAACGCAGAGACGCGAAGGCGCAGAGAAATTATAAAAACGCTGCATCTTCGCGTCTCTGCGTTCTATCTATAAAAATCTATAAAAAAATGGCACTTACACCATCCAATATGTTGGCACTAGGCACGACTGCGCCTAGTTTTTCACTTCCCGATACGGTATCAGGAAAAACGATAAATTTGCAAGATGTACA
>CALGLY010000220.1 GCA_937959095.1 uncultured Saprospiraceae bacterium | reverse complement strand
ATACTCAAAACCATAAATTTAAATTCTTCAAGCGTTTCAACTGCTTCATTTGCCATCAAGCCGAAAAAAGCCTAACTTTGAAAAAACAATAAACTATGCCAGCAGTAGTAAAAATAAAGCTTGCTGATTTGGATGATAATTGGATAGAAGAACTCCGAAAAGATTATCCAAATTCCGAGTTAGAAGTCCATATTACGCCCGATACAGAACAACGACTCAGCGAAGCGAGCTTTTGGCATATTATTGAAGCTTTGGATTGGAATAAAACGACGAATCAAGCCGTGCTTGTTCCAGCTATTGAAAAATTGAGTAAGCTAGATGTCGCACAGATTTATGCCTTTCAAGAACTTTTAGCACAAAAACTTTATCAACTAGATACTTACCAACACGCGTTGCATATTGGCGATGCGGCTTATAGAAAAGAGGAATATTTTTCAGTAGATAACTTCTTGTATGCGCGTGCTTGTGTAGTCGCACATGGGAAGGCGGTCTTTCAAGAAGTACTCGAAAAACCTAGTGAAATGCCTAAAGACTTGACTTTTGAGCCATTGCTACGCCTTGCTTCACAGGCTTATCAGCAAAAGACAGGCAAGAAGTTTGTTTATCTTCCAAGTGTAAGTTTTGAGACGTATAGTAATGAACAGGCTTGGGCGAATTTTGCGGTGGTTTGATATGATTATTCCGCAGCCAGGTATTCTAGCACCTCCTCAAAAGTCAATACTTTATCATAGCCTTTCGCTTTCAAGCCATTGTAAAGTCGCATATCTCCCGTCCAAAGAAACTCATCCAAATATTCATTCAGCGCGACAAAGGCAATGTCATTCATATCAATATCGCGTACTAGCTGCAAGGCAGCACTATAATGCTCAAAAGGAATCAAAGCGTCATTGATAAAGTGGATGCGTTGATAAACTTGTGTCATTGTAGTGCGGATAGCTTCGGGAGCGGCATTAGCAATTTCTACTAGGCGGTCAAAATGCTTTTCCATTTCATCACGGAGGTAAGTAGGTGCGAAAAATTCCGCCTGTTCGCCAGCTTCTTTAAGGATAAATTCACCTATTTTACTTCGAGGATTCAATACTGCCGAAAACACTACATTGGTATCAATAATCAGGATTTTCATACTTGCTTAGGTTCAAAAAACTCCTCAAAACCTTCCTGTCCTTCAAAACGACCTTTGATGCTTTCCCAATAGCCTGATTTTACTTCTGTTGCTAGGCTTTCTATTTGTTCATCAGAGGCTTTACTTTGGCGCACGGCTGCTTTATACGCAAGCAAGTCAGCTACTTTTTGCTGGGCGATTTTATCGCGTTTTGCAACATTATAGTTGGCAGTTGCTTCTTCAACTTGTTGTAGCAGGGGCTGCTTTAATTCCTCCACTAGCAAGCTAATGAGTTGCAATTTTTCGGCTATGGATAATTGCTGGATACTTGGCAAAATGCTGTTTAATGTCATGCTATTGCTTTTTACAAAGATAGGTGTTTTTTGAAGGAAAAATCAAGGCTTTTCCTTCGCCTATTATTTGCAGCGATTAAGAAATCGAACACGTATATTCTATACCGTCCACACAAGTATCAAGTTCTGCCACATTTACGCAGAATTTCATTGGCAAGAAACTAAGCCTTCCCTTTCTCCAAAAAATCTCGTATCATTGAAACCAAAACAACACAATATGAAACAGATCGCACTCTCCGCTTTGATGGTTTTGCTTTACGCAAGCAGCTACGCGCAAACCTCCAATATATTTGACCCCCTCGACATATTCGACCTAGAATACGCCTCCGACCCACAGATTTCGCCTGATGGAGAAAGCATTATTTATGTCCGCAATTTCAAGGATATTATGACGGATAAAAACCGTTCCAATATCTGGCGAATAGATGCGGATGGCAGCAATCATCAGCCGCTTACTACGGGTATGCAGAATGACCGTTCGCCACGTTGGTCACCCGACGGGAAAAAGCTGCTTTATGTCTCTGCCAAAGAGAAAAGTTCGCAGCTTTATATGCGTTGGTTGGATAGTGGTTTGGAAGCGCGACTTTCCAATTTGCCTTCTTCGCCAAGCAGCCTAAGTTGGTCGCCCGATGGCAAATGGATAGCCTTTAGTATGTTTGTGCCGCAGGCGACTAAGCCCTTGGTGCAGCTACCCGCCAAACCCAAAGGTGCGACTTGGAACGATGCCCCCAAATACGTCGAAAAGATGAAATTCAAAGCCGATGGTTCGTCTAGTATTTTACCGACGGGTTATCGACATATTTTTGTGTTATCCGCAGAAGGCGGCACGGCACGACAATTGACATCGGGCGACTACAACCACAGCAGCCCTGCTTGGAGTCCTGATGGAAAAACACTTTTGTTTTCTTCCAATCAGCAAGAATATTGGGAGTACAATCCTGCCAATAGCGACTTATTTGCAATGGATGTAGCAACGGGCGAAACCAAAGTCCTAGTGACGCGCATGGGACCCGACCAAGTGGTTGGTTATTCGCCTGATGGTAGTAAGATTGCCTATACGGGACATGATGAAAAGTATTTGGGTTTCCAACTTGATCAAGTCTACATCATGGATAGCGATGGGACGAATCAAAAATGTATTACGAGCGATTTTGACCGCAGCGTGGGCAATGTGATTTGGGGTGGTGATAGTAAGGGTTTGTATTTTCAATATCACGATAAAGGCAATTCTAAAGTCGCGTATATGGGCTTGAATGGCAAAGTGAACGTATTGAGCGATAATCTTGGTGGTTTGTCGATTGGTCGCCCGTATAGTGGCGGACAATTTTCGGTTTCGCCTGATG
>CALGLY010000219.1 GCA_937959095.1 uncultured Saprospiraceae bacterium | reverse complement strand
AGTTGGTATATGAAAATATCTTTTTGCACTATATTTCAGCTTTTTTCTCGCCCATAGCTACGGCTATGCACTCGAAAAAGAGCTTTATCTAGCACAAAAATCTAACTTTCATATACACAATTCTTATTTCTGAACAACTCTTATTATAAAGGTAAATTTCCATGCTTTTTCTTAGGCAAATCAACTTTCTTATTTTCTAGCATAGCAAAAGCCCGAATCAATTTCCGACGCGAGTACTTTGGCTCTATCACTTCATCAATGAAGCCGCGCCGTGCTGCCCGATAAGGATCTGCAAATTTATCTTTGTATTCTTGCTCTTTTTGTGCCAAGACTGCCGCAGGATCATCCGCTGCTGCTATTTCTCTGCGGAAAATAATCTCCGACGCACCTTTTGCCCCCATTACTGCAATTTCTGCTGTTGGCCACGCATAATTCATATCTGCTCCGATATGCTTCGAGTTCATCACATCATAGGCACCACCATAGGCCTTGCGCGTGATGAGCGTAACACGCGGCACCGTGGCTTCACTAAAAGCATAGAGCAGTTTCGCGCCATTCGTGATGATGGCGTTCCACTCCTGATCCGTGCCTGGCAAGAAGCCTGGCACATCTTCTAGTACGAGCAATGGAATATTAAAACAATCACAAAAACGAACAAACCGCGCGCCTTTCTTAGAACTGTTCACATCCAAAACACCTGCTAAACTCATCGGCTGATTTCCGACAATACCGATGCTTCGTCCTCCCAATCGAGCAAAACCTACGATGATATTATCTGCATAATACTCATGGATTTCAAAGAAAGAATCGGCATCCACGATGCCTTTCACCACATCCCGCATATCGTAGGGCTGATTGGCGTTTTCAGGTATGATATTAGTGAGTTCTTCGCGCATCTCCTCGCCTAGTGCATAAGGATATTTTGCTGGTTTTTCTTCGCAATTTTGCGGCATATAACTCAAGAGTCGCTTTGTGCGCTCCAAGCAATCTATATCATTGGCAGCCGTGAGGTGTGTTACACCCGACTTGGTTGCATGTGTCATTGCGCCACCAAGTTCTTCGGAAGTCACTTCTTCGTTGGTAACGGTTTTTACTACATTCGGACCAGTCACGAACATATAAGAAGTCTGCTCCACCATAATCGTAAAATCGGTGAGAGCTGGCGAGTAAACTGCTCCACCTGCACAAGGTCCCATGATGGCAGAAATCTGTGGAATAACCCCTGAAAATCGGGCATTCCGATAGAAAATATCTGCATAGCCGCCGAGCGAATTCACGCCCTCTTGGATACGTGCACCTCCCGAATCATTCAAGCCAATGACAGGCGCACCATTCTTGGCTGCCAAATCCATGATTTTGCAGATTTTTTCGGCATGAGTTTCTGAAAGAGAGCCGCCAAAAACCGTAAAGTCTTGTGCGAACACATAAACTAAGCGTCCATGAATCGTACCATAGCCTGTGACTACGCCATCGCCTAGAAAGCGTTGCTTCTCCATTCCGAAATCGGTACAACGATGCGTCACTAGCATCCCGATTTCCTCAAACGAACCTTCATCTAGCAAAAAGAAGACGCGCTCACGTGCGGTCAGTTTGCCTTTTTCGTGTTGCTTCTCGATGCGTTTTTCGCCACCGCCCACTTGAGCTAGGGCTTTCTTATCTTTTAAATACTGTGTTTTATCGTGCATTCTATCTCGGTATATCAGTAGATGTGTCCCGGGGTAAGATGTGAGATATAAAAGCTTGAGTAAGCAAATTTTTATATCTTTCTTATCCGGCAATTTATTTACCAAATCTACTTCGTCTATCTAGATCAGATTTTGGGAATGCAAAGGTCTTGATTTGTGGGGAATGTAGGTAATTTATCGGGCAGCATTTTTATTGATTGTTGCTACAAGCTATTATTTGAGGCACTTTACCATCAAAATTTAAGTAAAAATACTACTCCATAGTCAAATATTTTGGTTCTCCGACAAATCCCGTGACGAAGCCGAATAAAAAGCAATCACAACACTATTAATCAGGCGTTTTTGTGCTTACTTTTTATTCGTCCACGGAATTTGTCGGAGAACGAATATTTTTCTAAAAATGGTAAGGTTAAATACAAACAAAAAACAGCCTTTCGAAGCATTGAATGCTCCAAAAGGCTGTTTTTATATTTCAATAAATGGATTGGTATTACTTCAAAATAGTCACATTTCCTTTCTTTGTAAATTCCATTCCATCCAGACATGTTATTTCCAAATAATAACCATAAACATCAGGTGGCAATACGCGTCCTTTATACATTCCATCCCAGCCGAAATTCTTATCGGTCGTTTGGAAGACGAGTTCTCCCCAACGATTATATACCGCAAAAAAGACCGTTTCTATCGGATTTCCACGCACATATAGGATATCGTTTCTACCATCGCCATTCGGTGTGAAGGCTACAGGAACGAAAAGATACGGTTCACGACAAACATCAGTCAATACCACGACTTCTACTTCTTGTCTACCTACGCAGTCTCCTTGAGAAATCTCTACTTCATAAAGCGTCGATTGCTGTGGCGAAGCGATTGGCATGCTACTTATCGGATCATCTAAGGTCCCTACAGGATTCCAACGATAATCGAAATCTCCATTGACAAATACTTGTAGTTGCGAACTACTTCCTAGTACAATCGTATCAGGGAATGCAGAGATGACCACATCCTCGGAACTTAAGTCAATAAGATCTAATTCCGTGCTTATTGTACCTATGCAGCCAAATTGATTGCTCACTTCAGCAGAAAGCACCGCAGGACTATCTGTTTCGATGGTTGGTGAAGCCGTGCCTTGCCCATCCACTACAATTTCAGGAGGTGACCAATCGAATGTTAATTCTTGTCCTAAACTATCCACTGGAACATTAATCACCGAGCCACCGCCTGCACAAATTTCTGTTACATCAGGCAAACTCACCGTTATCGGGAAGGTGTTCACCGTGACCGTTTCAATACTGCTACAGCCACCACCAGCATCCGTGACTCGGACGTAGAACTCATCCGCGCCCAATTCAGGCATAACTGTAACCGTATCTCCTAGTCCAATTACCATTTCAAAATCAGGCGTATCTGACCACTCATAGGTTACCGCTCTATCTGCACTTACGGAGAGTGTAACAGGCTGCAATTCACAGAAAGCAGGATCTTCAAAGGTAAGCAATGCTGCTTCTCGAAGTCCAACTCCTACTACAAAGGAATCGCGGCAAGCTCCTACCCCCTGCCCTACGGTCACGAGGACATTATAGGTCATGGAATCAGAAATCGTAATCGTAGGGTTTCCAGTTGTGGTACTATCCAAGCCCATAGCTGGCGACCAGACATATTCTAAATTCGGATTGAAATTCGGATTCAGTTCTGTTGGCGAACCCGAACAAACTCCAAAGCCATCTTCGGGGAGTCGCACATCGAAATCGCGTATTTTGAAGGCTAAAGAATCGGACTGCGTACAGCCAAATTGATTCTCTGCCGTATAGTAAAGTGTCATAATAGTATCCGTGATACCAAAGAAGGTCGGAGCTATTGTGTTGGAGTCACGTGTTATCAAATCGAGTGGTGTCCATAGCACATTTAGCGTATCGGTAGGGTTTCCATTGGTTAAGCCTACGCGCACTGTTTGTCCTTCACAAGTTGTGATGGTATCACCGATTGGTTCTATAATATTCAGTCCTCTACTCAAAAAGTTAATCGTATCTATACCTGCACAAGCCCCTGTAGTATCCATCGCTTCGATGATGTAGATACCTTCGTAATTGCTTGCAACTGTAATGGTATCTCCAAGTAAGGTATTACCATTCGTATCTGTCCAGCTTACATTCACACCTCCAACTGGTGAAACACCAATTTGCAATTCTTCTCCACAAGTTACTACATCGCTAGGTAAGCCAGTATTTAAGGCACCTCCCACATCTACTGTAGTAGAAGCAGTGAGCTGGCAATCCGTATTCAGTGGATTGCTTACGACTACAGTATAGGTAGTCGTCTCGCTAGGATTTGCTATTGGACTAGCAGCATTCGGATCGCTTAGTCCTTCACTTGGCGACCATTCATAATTCAATTCAGGGTTTCCACCAGGATTCAACGTCAATGTAGTACCTGGACATAAGCCTGTGATGCTATCCAATTGAACTTCCAACACATTAATGGTAACGGCTTGCATAATACTTGCCGTACAATCTTCGCTTGCTTGTATCGTGAGTTGCACTGGTAATAGTTCGGTTTCTGTGAACGTAAGAATTGGATTTTCCTCATTCACAACGGTACTATCGCCAAAGAGCCACTCATAGGTCACATTCGGGAAGCTAGTAATCGATTCATTCAAAAACTGAATCGTTAAGCTATCTTCATTACAGTTTAAAACTTCAAAATTAAAGACAGGCATTAAATCTGCTTCGCCATCGCGCGTTGTTATCATTTGACAAACCGTATCTACACATGGTGCGTCATAATCCAGCGTTAGGCAGACTTCAAAGCTATCTGCTACTTCGTAGTTGAATAAGATACTATCGCCTATAATTGTCGTATTTTCAGTATCTCCTAATAGCCATTGATAGCGCGAATACTCGACTGGCGTGGTATTCACCAGGGCTACCGAAGTACCATCGCATTGCACGGCAGACTCAAACGTAAGGGCTAAATTTGGATCAATGACTGTGACTCGAATCTGCGCAGAATCTTGGCAACCAAAACCATTATCCATGAAGACTTCATAGAATCGCTCTCCTACACCCACCGGTACTTCTGGATTATTGGTATCGCTACCTGCTAGCACTAAAGAATCAGGTGTCCAACGATAGGTCACTTCATCCAGACCTAGATTAGTGATGCTCAAATTCGCTGTATCGCCCAAGCATAAATCTTGGTTATTTGGTAAGGCGACATTCACTGCCCTTGAGACTGTCCTTATCTCATCTGTGACGGTACAGCCCGTGGCACTCGTGGCCTGAACGGTATAAGTGGTTTCTCCTACTAAAGGAAGTTCCACGTTTGTTCCCATTGCTACAACGCTATCTTGCTCATTTATCCAAGTAACGGATATAGCATTCGCAACATTAGCAGAAATATTTATGGTAGGATCACAGGATTCTATAAAATCTTGCTCAATATCTACCGCTACATCGGCTGTGCTTTCGCCATTTTCTATTGAGATAAATTGCGAAATTGTATCTGAACAAATCCCGCCTACAGCTACCATTCGCACCTCATATATTCCTGTATCAGGATAGGTATAGCTAATATTTTGCTCTCCTGGAAGAAAGCCCAAATTGGCAGTAGTGTCACCGAAGTCCCATAAAAAAGAATTAGTCCCTATTGCGAGTCCGATAAACTCAATGGTCAGCGGGTCAGCACAATCTGGTAGAAGTTCTACTGCTAATGCTTGTGGACCTTCCGTCACGACCACCGTTACTTCATGCTCGACTTCGCAAGCGGAATTAGGTGGAAAAATACGTGCTGTATAGGTTGTTGTATTTCGGGGACTGGCCATTGGGTTAGCAATATTCGGACTTGGACTTAATACGCCTCCACGCCATCTATAATTGAAGAAGGTATTTTCAGATGCCAATGGATTCAGTGCCACTGTATCTCCTTCACACACAAAT
>CALGLY010000218.1 GCA_937959095.1 uncultured Saprospiraceae bacterium | reverse complement strand
TCTTCTTCTTTGCCTTCTGCTTTCAATCCATCATTGAGCATGATGGTGCAGAACGGGCAATTAGCTGCTAAAATAGTTGCGCCTGAATCTACTACATCACGTACTCGCTCTACATTGATTCGGTGCGAACCGTTTTCTTCTTCTTTGAACATTTGCGCGCCACCAGCACCGCAGCATAAGCCCTTGGTTTTGTTACGCTTTAGTTCTACTAAATCATTATCCAAGGCTTCCAATACCGCACGAGGAGCTTCATAGACATCATTGCCACGTCCCAAATAACAGGAGTCGTGATAGGTAATTTTTTTGCCTTCAAATGCGCCACCTTCTTTCATCTTCAAGCGTCCCTCATTGATGAGTTGCTGTAAGAGTTGGGTGTGGTGCATCACATCGTAATTGCCGCCTAAAGCTGGATATTCATTCTTCAAGGCATTGAAACAATGGGGACAAGCTGCCACGATTTTTTGAATTTCGTAGCCATTTAGAACTTCTATATTTTGTAGGGCAGACATCTGGAATACAAATTCGTTTCCTGCACGACGTGCTGGGTCGCCCGTGCAACCTTCTTCATTGCCGAGAATCGCAAATTCGATGCCTACTTCGTTTAATATCTTCGCAAATGCGACCATGATTTTCTGTGCGCGCGCATCGTAGCTTCCGGCACATCCTACCCAAAACAATATTTCTGGTCGTCTTCCTTCGGCGGCGAATTCCGCCATAGTTGGTATTTTCATACTTATATAGATATGAGATGTAAGATGTGAGATTTGAGACAAATCACTCCTTACAACTCTATAATTTTCAATTTTCAATTATTCACCAGATACAGCTTCTTTCGCCCACTTATCGCGATCATCAGGTATTTGCCAAGCCGATGCGCCATTCTCAATACTATTGAACATGGGTAGCCAATCCGATGGACCTGCTGATTCGGTCAATACTTCGTAGCGACGTAGTTTCACGATAGGATCAAGCGGACTGATGAGTACTGGACAAGCTTCTACACATGCCATGCAAGTGGTACAAGCATGAATTTCTTCTTTGTCAATATAGTCGAAGAGCGATTTGCCGTCAGCGTAGTTTTCTTTCGTCAAGCTCACGCCTTCGCCACGCGCATCTTCGCGTATGAATTCAGGATTGCCGCTATCTAGGTTATTGCCAACTTCTTCGGCACGGTCGCGGATGTCCATCATTATTTTACGTGGAGAAAGTTTCTTTTCTGTTGTATTCGCAGGACAAACAGAGGTACAACGCTCACATTCGGTACAGGTGTAAGCAGCAAGGATATTTTGCCAGCTAAGCGTAAAGATGTCATTTGCACCAAAATCAGGTAATTCTGCTTCCATCGCGGCACTTTCATCCACTTCTATTAAGCCCATCATGCCTTTTACCTCATCCATGATTTCGGACATATTTTCCACTTCTGCTTTTGGCTGCTGATTCGCATAGAAGGTGTTTGGAAATGCCAATAGAATGTGTAAGTGTTTCGACTTTGGAAGATAATTCAAGAAAATGAATACCATGATAATGTGTAGCCACCAGCCGAATCGCTCGACAGCTATGAGCGCACCTTCGCTAAGTCCGCCGAAAAGGGCAGGGCCAAGCCAGCTACTTACCGCCAAATTGCCTGTGCTTGGGTAATGCTCTGGATCTATGCCTTGAAGCACGGTATCCGCACCATTCATAGAGAAAATACCCGTTAGTAGCAGCAATTCAAAAAACAGAATTAGATTACCATCTAAGGTTGGCCAGCCTTTCATTTCTATTTTATGGAAACGAGGGACTTTTAATAAATTTCTGCGAACAAGGAAGGTGACCGTAGCAATGAATGCTAGTACCGATAGTATCTCAATGAAGCTGATAATAAAGGTATAAAGTCCACCTAAATAGGGCGCGAAAAAGCGATGTACGCCAAAGATGCCATCAATAAATATTTCGATTAGCTCTACTTGAGTCACCAGAAAGGCGAAATAAATAAAGAAGTGCAAAACAGCTGGAATCCAACGTTTGAACATCTTTTTCTGCCCAAATGCGACTAGAAACACGTTTTGCCATGCTTTTCCAGTATCTCGTTCTACGGCTTCATCTTTGCCGAGTAAAATATTGCGCCGAATTTTTGAAAACTGAAAACCTGCATAGCCTAAGGCTGCAAGGGCGACGATGATAAAAAGTATAGACTGTATCATTCTGCTATATTTGAAACTATATAGATGCGATGAATTAGTAGGTAATTAAAAGCATTAAAACTATCTGACAGAATCGTTGATTTACTTTTTTGCTATTACTTACATCTAAAAGTAGCGAAATTTCGCCTAAATAACGTAAATATTGGGTTACAAACAAATGATTCTTGAACAGAAGAACTAATTTAGACCGAATTTATATAACTTGTAGTTGAAAAAACAGATTTAGCCTTTCCAAAGCCAAGCTATTTAAGCATCCGTTTGAAATGAACCACTTGCTGCTTAAATAGCTTGTCGAAAGGCTAAATCTATTTTTTTAGGGGTTCTTTGAGCATAACATTCGCATAAATGAAAATACTAACACATCGGCAAATAAAGCAAAAAATCACGCGCTTAGCCTACGAAATTTATGAACATAACTTTGATATTGAGTCACTTATATTGATAGGAATTAATGATAGAGGAATGGAAGTAGCGAACTTATTGCTGCAAGAATTGCTCAAAATCGCACCTATTGATATTACTGTGAGTCGTTTAGTCATTAATCCCGCTGCGCCTTTGGATATCCCAGTTCATTTAGAAATTCCTGTGGAAGAATTGGAAGGTAAGCACGTTATTCTAGTGGATGATGTTGCAAATACAGGACGTACGCTTTTCTATTCGATGCAGCCTTTAATGCACACTTTGCTGGAAAAAATTGAGATTGCAGTTCTCGTAGATCGGAAGCATAAAGCGTTCCCGATACAAGTAAATTATGTGGGACTTTCTTTGGCTACTACTTTTAAGCAAAATATAGATGTAGAGATTTTAGAGGTTGCAGAGTTTGGCGCGTTTTTAAATTAGCCTGTTTCTATATTGCTTTTTTAAGAAAAAAATCACTACGACGTATGAAAACACTATTCAGCTTATCTATCGTTATTCTATTAGCTGCTTGCAGCACGCCACCAAAACCAGAAGTAACCGAAGGTGCGGATGAAGCCGCGAACGAAAAAGCTTTCGTAAGCAAGATGCAGCAACACTTAGATGCCGTTTCTAATAAGGATTTAGCTACATTAGAAAGCACCCTTTCACCCGATGGAAAGATGCAGCTTATTCTGCCTAGCTCGGAAATTATGCACACCGCCAAAGAATTTGTCGATTATCACAGAGCATGGTTTCAGGATACGACTTGGAGTTTTGAAACGAAGATTCTGAATACGGAAATAGGCGATAAAGTCGGGATGGCAATCACAGAAATTGTCTATCGAGAGCCTGAACGCGATGGAAAACCCTACTTTAATCGAATGATAGTGAGTTATGATTTGAAAAAAATGGCTGATGAATGGTATATCATAAAAGACCACGCGAGTTCTATTGAGAAATCTACAGACAAAACAGACTAATTTAAATTATGACATTTCCTATTTCTGAACTTCATGTATATCCTATAAAATCGCTAGGAAACATTGCTTTAAACACCGCACAACTAAGCGAAACAGGTATCGTCTACGACCGCTATTGGATGCTTGTGGATAAAGATGGTAGGTTTATTACGCAGCGAAATATTCCGAGACTTACTTTATTTAATTTGCGATTTTCGGAAAATGGTATTGTGGTAAAACACCAAGAATCAGAACTAGAAATAGCGTATGATTTAGAAGGAAGCGAAAAACTCCAAACGGCTGTTTTTGGGACGGAAGTACATGGATTGAAAGAACCGAATCGTGTCAATCAATGGTTTTCGGAACAACTCAATAAAGAAGTGACGTTGATACGCGCATCGAAAGTACAGCCTCGTTTTGTAAAAAACCATCCTGACACAAAAGTTAATTTTTCGGATAGCAGCCAATATTTATTCCTCGGAACAGAGTCGATGCAGCACTTGAATGAAAAACTCACAAGTCCGATAACTATCAATCGTTTTCGGGCAAATGTCATCTTTGAAGGTGGACTTCCACACGCAGAAGATGAATGGAGATGCATCCAAATAGGTAATAGCACCTTTGAATATGTAAAACTATGCGGTCGGTGCAAAGTGACTACGATTGATCCAAACACCGCAGAAATGGGGAAAGAACCACTTCGCACTTTAGCTACTTATCGCGCTATCGGGAAGAATGTTTGTTTTGGAAGCTACTGGAAACTAGTCGAAAGCAACGATAATACAATCCGTCTAGGCGATGAAATCAAGGTCTTGGCTTAGTTTATAGAATTAGTGTTTTACAGTTTCTTTATTCGCCCATTCGCTACGTTTCTTAAAATATTTATCATTGACTGCTAATAAGCCAAAAGATTCGCAATCGTGCTTCGTATGCTTGGCATGATGCGCGCCATGTGCGCGAAGGACTGCCCGCGAATATTTATTATCCAATTGTCGAAACCACTTAAAACGTTGATGAATATAAACATCATGAATGAGGAAATAAATCAAGCCATAAATAGAAATGCCCACGCCTACAAAAAACAACCACAGGTGTGGTGTAGCAGACCCAACGATATAGCAAGTCGCGCTAGGAATGGCAAAAACTAGAAAGAATAGGTCATTTTTCTCAAAGAACCCTTCTTTTTCATGGTGTGGCTTGTGGTGGTCTTCGTGCCAAATCCATAAGAAACCATGCATAATGTACTTATGTGCGAACCACGCTACAAATTCCATGGTGGCTACTGCGGCAAGTGTGACGAATGTATAGAATAAGAAACTGGACATCTGTTTTTTGTTTTTTTGAACCATATAAGGCATATAAGGATATATAAATTTGAAGAAGATCGCTTTGCGATTTCTGAATAAAGAAACTTATCTACCTTATGTGGTTCAAAAATTAGCTAAAGCAATGAAAAAACCAAATTGTAGTAATAACAGAGCTACGGCTACTTTGTTCTGCATTTTTTGGTGTGAAATGTGGAATAGGAACAGCAGTCCGAAGCTGATTATGTACCATGCCACATAATTTTGAATCGGGATTTCAGGGGTTGCCCAAGTCCAAAAATCGCGGATAATTGCTACAGGTTCTATAAAATAATCTAGAAATAACATGATGGCTGCGCCAAGGATAGCTTTTAGGATATTAGGAATATTGGGAAGTAGCCAATTGGTGAACATCGCACTACAATAGACCAACATGACCCAATTAACACCTATCATAAGTGGCGTATCGAACAATTTCCAACCTAAGACAGGGCCATAGCTGTATTCTCCGAAAATCAGTCCTGTATTCACGCCAATGACTTCTATCCCAAAACCTACTACAAAGCAAGTGAGTAGCACAAGGATAGATTTCCGCGACCAATTACTATGATAAAGTAAAACTAGACCTAAGGAAATGCTTAAATTGAGCGGCGTTAATAATAAAAAATCCTCATGTATTGCAAAATACACGGCTAATATCCCAACTAGGTATAAAATCACTAAAATGCCAATACTGATGATTGGACGTTGTTGTAGAAATTGTAGCATGCTTTGTTTCTGTTGAGGTGTTATAACCAGATTTTTGGGAATTTGTTTAGGATTATCAAGGAAGCAAAGGATATAAAATCATAGCTTTTTTTTACTCCACAAAGCAATTAATAGACTGTATTGCATCCATGAAATACTTGAATTTAAGCTTCTTGGAAGGCGCAAAATGTTGTTCAGGATTTACGCTTGTGATTACTGCCTTGCCAATGATATAACGAGCTAAAACCTCTTCCGTGAAAAAATTTGCACCACTGATTCCATAAAGTCCGTATTCTTCTCTGAACTGTGCCACTTGTAGCAAGCGTTCATCTGAAAAAATAGGCTTTAATCCCCATACATTCTGAAAAATCAAGGGTTTGTTTTCTTGATCTTGCCCCACATAGAGCATCGCATGACCACGTTTATAAATGATGCTTAAAAAAGGAATTCCTTCTTCTTCAATACGATTAAATTTATCTTCTTTTGTGCCTTCTAACAGGGCTACTTTACCTACTTTATGCTGTTGCGAAGAGTTACGCGGCAACCAAATCCCGAAAGGAGTCATAAAATCTTTAATCGTAGAAGAACAGTCGCGACCGCCATCTACACCGCCCCAGCTATATTTGCCGCCAAGTAATTCAGGCAATAGATTTTTTACATTTTCAGCATTAAATGCTAAAGGCATTTTTTGAGCAACAGCCTTATCCAAACTAAGTTCTTCAAAGCTTACGTTTTTCCTTGTTGCTTTGGGAAGACGTACTTTGGTCGCTGATTTATCGCGTAGCATTGGTAATAGTGTACCAACGCGCAAGCGAATAGGATGCGTGGCTGTTTCCACTACCAAATCATCTTGCAAAATTACTGCATAATCAGCGCGCAAGAGGTCTTTTCGTTGCTTTTCGGAGACCAAACCTATCGTTTTCGCTTGCACCCAACCTTTGCTATAGGCGGTTTCTATGAAATACCACATGGCATCTTTGGAGTGATGTAGGACTAGCACAGGCGTTGCAATCCAAAGCGACGTTTCCTGAAAATAATCGAAAGGATAGCCTTCTCCTGCGCTATGTACGCGCTTCCAGCAGTATTCTTCTGTAGGCAGTTGGCGCACATCAGTACGCTCCAGCACGATTCCATGTTCTAAGGTATTTGGGTAGGAAACAGCAGCCGTATTTTCGATTAAATCATCAATAAATGGGCTGGGGTAGGCTTGATAGTTTCCAGTATGGCAAGCAGTCAATTTTTCACTATATTCAAAGAATGCCCCAAAGGAACTCGATTGCTTTATAACTTTCGCAATACTCGTCTTATCTGTTTTCCAAGGATAAAAATACTTATCAAAGAAGCGTTTTGAGTCATAGGTTTTATTGTAGTAGGCTTCAAATTTTGGATTTTGGAAAATGCTTTCGATAGCTAAATCATCCGTAGTATAAAAATCTACTTTATCGAGGGGTGTTTGTGCCGAAAGAGCAAACCAAGAAACGGAGGTAATAAGAAGTAGATAGAACGCTTTCATAAGAGAGGAATTGATCAGAGTTTTCAGGATTAGAGGATTTACAGAATTAAAAGCGCGCAAATCGAAGATTTGCATAGCTTAAAAAAAATCCTGAAAATTCTCTAATCCTGAAAACCCTGATTAAAATTTGTAAGTGAAGCCAAAGCGGATATCAAAAGGCAGATTATTAGAATTTCTATCTTCCAACATATTATAAAGCAAATAGATTTCGTAAGCAATCACACTACCACTATTGTAGCCCAGTCCGATATAAGCGTTATTTTTAGCTTCGCGTTCGACTATAAGGTTGTTATTCGTACCAATATTTCCAGTTGCAAAAGCTTCATTTTCATACTCAAATTCCGCATGTGCGAAGATAATCGGTAGAATTTTGTAGCGCGCAAATGCTCCGAAAGAGTAGGATAAAGGTTGCGAGACATACGATTGATTTCCACTCACCAGCTTTAGGTAGGTATATTGCAACGCAACACGAGGACCTACAGAGAAATTATCATTATTGGGTAGTAGTTTATAGCCTACCATTGGTGAAATACCTAAATTGAATGCCTGCAATTGTCCAGTGCCACTAAAATTCAAATTCGCGCCACCTCCGAACCAAAGGCGATGCTTAATACTCCCACTCTCATCGAAGTAGGTATCTACTTCCGATTGCCGTTTCTTTTTCTTTTGAGCAAAACTATCTACACTAAAGACAGTCACTAAAAATAGTACTGCCAAACTTAGCAACAAACTCTTTTTCATATCGAATGCTTTATATATAAGTTAGATGTGAGATTTTAAGATATGAGATGTGAGACACCCATCCGTCTATAAATCAAATCTTTATCTCTTTATTTATCTGTGATTAATTTAATTTGTCTAAGTAGAAAACCACTGCTTAAAACACTTAGTTTACAAAGGACTTCTTTCTAAGAAAAGATTAACACTTCTTCCCTTTTTTCCAAACCATTGAAGGACGCAATTGTCCTTGATAATAAAGGATTTCGCGATAATCACTAGTCGGAAAGGCAACAATATCTGCCGATTTCCCTGTTATCAATTGTCCTCTATCCTGTAGGTTTAGAGCTGCTGCAGCGCGAAAAGTAACACCTGCAAGCGTTTCTGCCATCGAAAGTTTCTCGAATGCACCAAACACGGCGGCTTGGGTAAGTAAATCGCCCATAGGCGCAGAACCTGGATTCCAATCCGTAGCAATAGCGAGTGAAGTCCCAGCATCCAATAACTTTCTGGCAGGCGTGAACGCACAACCCAAACCCAAAGATGCGCCAGGTAAAGCCACAGGAATGACATCACTCTGAGCAAGTGCGGCTACTTCTTTCTCCGTAGAAGCTTCCAAATGATCCACGCTAATGGCTTTAAATTCAATGCCCAGCAGGCTACTTCCAGCCGTAAATTGATCGGCATGAATCGTTATATCGAAGCCCATTGCTTGTACGCCTACTAAGTATTTCCGTGCTTCTGTATGATTGAACGCGCTTTCTTCTACAAAAATATCTGCGCGACTTGAAAGTTGCTCCGCTTGTACTTTCGGGAAGAAATCTTGTAACAAATACTCGACATACGCCATTCCATCGCCATCAAAATCTTTAGGAACAATGTGGGCAGGCAAGCAAGTTGATACTAAATCGGCTGCTACATGCTCATTAGCAGCACGAATAGCATATAGCATTTTTAATTCATCCGCTACGGTGAGTCCATAGCCTGTTTTTACTTCGATGGTCGTTGTGCCATTTTGAAGTAATTTATTAGCGCGTTGCACTACTTTTTGGGTCAATTCTGCTTCGCTTGCGGCACGCGTTTTCTGTACACTATCCCAGATACCGCCACCAGCTTTTGCAATTTCTAAATAGGGTTTCCCTGCTACGCGCATCGCATAGTCCCGCGCTCGTGTGCCGCCCCAGCAGATATGCGTATGTGCATCAATCATGCCTGGCATCGCTACGAAATCGCCTTCTAAGCGTTCCAAGAGTATCTTTTCTTTAGCACAATAGTCTTCCAGCTCTTTGAAAGGAAGAATACGTGCAATATTACCGTCCGCAGCAAGCAGTATTCCTGCATTTTCTACTACTTCTAATTGCTCATCTTGCAATGCACCTTTTAAAGGCAAAGAAGAGAAGGTCAGTAATTGCTTAAATGGGCCAATCGCTTTTGTCATGAATTAGCTTTTGTGAATAGCATTCATAATGTATCGAAATTTAGACTTAATACTATTCCATTGCACTTTTTCGACCTAATTTATTTTAGTGGAAAAAGAGAGAAAAAAGCGTTAAAAATACTACACTGTTTGAGCTGAAAAAGACTTCAAGCAAGAATGAAAACAGGAAGCTAGCAGATAGAATTGTGTGCAAAACAGTTCGTCAAAGCGAGTTTGTAGGATTTAGCTTTTTTGTCGCTTTTGTAGCGTTAAGAAAGAAATTCAGTCTTGATTTTTTTTGGTTCGTTTTTTGTATCAAGACAAAAAATGAACACGACACGCAAGAATACTTTTTTACTTAAAATTAATTGTATGTCACAAAAATAGAAGCCTCTTTCACAAATGCGATGAAAAGTAAGAAAAATTAAGAAAAGAAAAACATCTCTAAACTAAAAACATCAAACTATTTTTAGGACAATTCGGCGATTTTTTCGTGCTTCCTTCCCCAATTTTAGGACATTTTAAGCCCTGTCTTTTATTTCCTTTTTTGAAAGTCAAAATAGATAACTTAACTTTAGGCATAAAATACAAATCACTATGGCGACTTTCACCTTAAAAGTTAATGGACAAAGCAGAGATGTCGATGTCAGTCCAGATACACCACTGCTGTGGGTACTTCGGGATAATTTAGATTTAGTTGGCACAAAATATGGCTGTGGTATTGCACAATGCGGAGCTTGCACCGTACATGTAGATGGCACAGCAATGCGCTCTTGTTCGCTTCCGATTGAATCCGTTGCAGGCAAAAAAATCACCACGATAGAAGGACTATCCGAAAATGCAGATCATCCGCTACAAATTGCTTGGAAAGAACACGATGTGCCACAATGCGGGTACTGCCAAGCAGGACAAATTATGAATGCCGCTTCTTTGTTAAGTCAAACAGCAAATCCGAGCGATGCAGAAATAGACTCAGCTATGAGAGGCAATATTTGTCGTTGTGGAACCTACAACCGCATCAAAGCTGCTATCAAAACGGCGGCGGCTTCATAGATTTGAGATTTTAAGACCTGTTTGCCAACAGGCAAGCATTAGATTTGAGACAGAATTTTCTGTGAAAATTCTAAATTTTAAAAGTCTCAAATCTCGTAATCTCACATCTAAAAATCTAATATAATGACAACATTCAAAACGCACCATAATCGCCGTTCTTTCCTGAAAGTATCTGCACTAGCAGGGGGCGGCATGATGATTGGTTTCAATAGTTTAATATCCTGCAAAGCTGACCCAAAACAAGAAGTAGTGCTACGCGAACCACCCAAAGAATGGTTCGATTTCAATGC